>NZ_JBEZWU010000022.1:0-130200 GCF_040637655.1 Streptomyces sp. NPDC028722 | reverse complement strand
TCGCTACGAGCGCAAGGCTGAGCACTTCCTCGCCTTCACGAGCCTCGCATGCACCCTCATCTGCTACCGCAGACTCACCAAATGAGATGACCTCTAAAGCTGCGCCCCGGCCAAGACGAGGAGATCTGCGGGCAGCGCTTCGGCCCCGAGCTCGGCAAGGGCATCACCATGCTCCGTGCCCAGCTCACCGGCCGCACCGCCCACCGCGTCAACGACGAGACCAGCGCCAACATGGCCTTCGGTGACATCTTCCCTGACGCCGTCCTCGCCGCCATCCAGATTCCCGCGGAGATGCGGGGGATCGCCATCGCGGGCGACTCCTCCGGCGGCTGGCACCGCATCCGTGCCCCGCACACCTCGCTCCGACAGGCCGTGAACCTCTGCAACCGGCACGCCGACCGGACGCCGGACGTGCCGGAACTGGCGCCGTTCCGAGCCGCCCTCGCCGGACCCGCCGCCGCTCCCGTGCCGTCGGTCGGGCCTTCTCCGGCCACCGCCTGATCTCTCGCTCGTCCCATCGGTCGGCGTGACCGTCTTCGCGCCAAGTCCCTACCTCCGCCATGCCTGATGAAGGGAGAACTCGGCATGTGCCCGAACTGCGGGGACTTCGCCCGGACCGTGCTCCTCCTCGGCCAACTCGCCTTGTACGCCGACATGGGCGGCGCAGACCTCGACTTCGTGGAAGCGGTCGGCACGTCCCTCGCCGTCTCCTTGCCCGAGCCTCCGCCCGGCATGTTCGCGTCCGGCGACGACCTCGACGGCGGCCCCATCTACCCCGGTGAGGCTTCCTGATGGCCGCCCGTCACGGCCTGCGCGTCGACGCCGTCCTTGTCCAGGCCGTGATCGCCGGTGCCCTGTCTTTCGCCCACCTGCACGACCTGGCCGCCGCTGCCGGACAGGACGGCTGGAAGGCCTGGGCTTACCCGGTGAGTGTCGATCTGCTCCTGGTCGCCGCCTGGCGACGCTTGCGCTCGAAGGGCCCGTCCCGGCTGGCCTGGTGCTGGTTCCTCATCGCCCTGTTCGCCTCCCTTGGCGCCAACGTCGCCACCGCCGGATTCCTCGACCTGCCGACGCGCCCGCTCTGCTCCGCCTCGGCATCGCCGGATGGCCCGCCCTCGCCTTCCTCGGTGGCACCCTCCTCGCGCACTCCGCCGATCACCAGCTCTCGGATACGCCGGCACCCGCCCCGGCCTCAGCACCCGACATCGCGGAGGATCGCGAACCGACCCGTGAACCCGTGCCGGACCCGGAGCCCTCCCCAGCCCCGGTGGCGGAACCGCCAGCCCTTCCGCCCTCCGACCCGGCGCCCGCGGTTCCGGCCGTCCTCGTCGACCACGCCCGCAAGGTCGCCGCCGACTACCGCGACCGCACCGGCGCACCGAGCGACACCGACACCCTGCGCGCCCGCCTCGGCGTCCCGCCCCACCTCGCCGACGCCATCGCCGCCCAGCTCACCTGACCCGGAAAGGACGACCAGTGACCTCCGACCCCGCCTACCTGACCTCCGCCGACTACCTCGACAGCGCCCGCGAGATGACCGCAGCTGACCGGCCCTACCTCGCCCATCTGCTCGCAGAGGAGGCCGCCCGGCGCACCACCGACCCGGCCACCGCCGCCGGTATCCGTGCCGGCTTCCCCGACCCCACCGCCCGGAAGGACTGACCGCCATGGCCGCCCGCGACAAGTTCCACTCCGTGATGCGCATCGGCCCCGTGCAGATCGGCACCCACCGCGACCGCCACGGCAACACCAAGCACGCCGCCGTTTGCACCGCCGACCGATGCGGCTGGTCCACCGACTACTCCAGCCAGTCCGCCGCCCATCTCGCCGCCCGCACCCACCGCTGCCGCGTCCGCTAGGAGGCACAAGTGCAGGTTCCGCTCGCGCTCCTCGCCGTCGGCTACCTCGGCGTGAAGCTCATCCGCCCGCCCTGGTGGCTCATCGCCGTACTGCCTCTCGGCGGCTACCTCCTCGCCGACAGCGTCCTGGCCCCCGTGATCGACAAGGCCGTCAAGTAGCCGTGAAAGGTGAACCGCCCATGCTGCGTCCCAAGATCCCGACCATGCCCCAGCCCACCGGCCTGACCGTCCCGCCCGCCGCGGTCGAGCCGACCACCATCACCCCGGGCACCCCGATGCCGTCGCCGACGCCCGTCACGCCGGCCCCGACCACGTTGACCCGCCCGACGATCCAGCTCACCCCCGGCACCGCCCTCGCCCTCGTCGGTGCCGGCACCGCCGTCGTCCTGGTGATCGGCACCGTACTGGTCTCGCTGCTCCTGGCCGTCGCCATCACCGGCGCCTCGGTCGCCGTCTGCGCGGTCGTCCTGCGCTCCCCGCTCGCCTGCGACGCCAAACGCCGCTGACCGGGCCCCGGGCGGCCCTGATACCGCCAAGCATCCGCCGCCCGGGAGCCGTCCCCACCGATCGATCTCGCAACCGGAAGGAACCCCCAGCATGGCCCACCGGGCCTCACCCGCGACATCCAAGGTGACCACGTCCACCCACCCACTCGACCCGATCACCCTCGGCGACATCCTCCGGGTGGCCTCGGCTGCCGACTACACCCGCTGGGAGGAGCAGATCCGCCGTACCGGCGGCTGCTCCGACCCGATCCACCTGACCGGCTGGACGTTCACCAAGGACAAGACCACCGGCGAGACCCTGCACCACTACTCCACCGAGGGCGAGCCCGGCGGCCGTCTCCGCCTCGCCTGCGGCAACCGCCGTGCCTCCCGCTGCCCCTCCTGTGCCTGGACCTACGCGGGCGACACCTACCACCTCATCCGCGCCGGCCTCGCCGGGGACGACCGCCGCGACATCCCTGGCGCCGTCCGCGATCACCCGCGCGTCTTCCCCCGCACGTCTTCGAGTCGCCCACCGGGAGGCGGGTGTACGACAACCGGCACACGCGCCTCACGAAGTGGCTCAACGACGGGATCCCGCCTGCCCAGGTGGCCGAATGGGCGGGGAACAGCGTGCCGGTGCTGCTGGCCACTTACGCACGGTGCGTCGAGGGGCAGTTACCCGACCTGAAACGGCGCCTGGAGGCCGCAGGCGATCTCCCCGAGCCATCCGGAGCGGGGTGAGGTTCCTGGCCGAGAACCTCACCGAGAACTTCGACACGTATTCGACAGGGCCACCCGCGAGAACCCGGTGACAGCCGGACAGCCCCGGAACCTCCCCATGATCGTCGCGGGAGCGTCCGGGGCTTCGTCGTGGCGAGTGAAACACGCCCTGACCAGCAAAAATGCCCTCCCATAGGGAGGGCGGGAACGTGCGCCCCCGGCAGGACTCGAACCTGCGGCCAAGCGCTTAGAAGGCGCCTGCTCTATCCACTGAGCTACGGGGGCCGGGTGGGGTGGCCTCGTGAGCGGTGCCCTGGTGGGGGCTGACCGTGACGGTGCCGGGGTCAAGGATAGGGCTCCCGGTTCCTTGACCCTGTCGCTTCCCCTCCGTGGCTCGATGTGGAGGTTCGGTGAAGCGGTCCTGATAATCGCAGGCAGGTGCGAATCGTGCACCGTTTTTGGCGGCCTGCGTCACCGGGTGTTGTGCACTCGTTATGCCTCGACTGCGCCCGTGTCCCAGTCGTCCCCTCCGCCCGTTCTGTCCGGTCGGCACGCAGACATGTCTATATGCTTCAGAATTCCCCTAAAATTGGGCATTCTTCACATGTGGTGACCTTGGACGTACGGCCTCAGCTGCTCGACACACTTTCCGCTCTGCGCGACCGTGTCGCCGCCGCACGCTTTCCGCTGCCCCTGGCCGGGGCCCCACGCGCGCGTGCCAACCGCGACGAACTCCTCGCGCAGCTAGACGACTACCTCGTACCCCGGCTGCGGGAACCCGAGGCGCCGCTGCTCGCCGTCGTCGGCGGTTCCACGGGCGCGGGGAAGTCGACGCTCGTCAACTCGCTCGTCGGCCGCCGGGTGAGCGAGGCCGGCGTGCTCCGGCCGACCACCCGGACGCCGGTGCTGGTCTGCCATCCGGAGGACCATCACTGGTTCAGCGGCATGCGCGTGCTCCCCGACCTGACGCGGGTGTGGGTGCCCCACCAGGACCCCGGCGACGACTTCATGCCCCCCGGCGAGGAACCCGGACGTCTGCTGCGCGTCGAGTCCGCCGACTCCCTCCCGCGCGGGCTCGCCCTCCTCGACGCCCCCGACATCGACTCCCTGCTCGCGGACCACCGTGTCCTCGCGGCCGAACTGATCTGTGCCGCCGACATCTGGATCATGGTCACGACGGCCGCCCGCTACGCCGACGCCGTCCCCTGGCACCTGTTGCGCACCGCCAAGGAGTACGACGCGGCCCTCGTCACCGTCCTGGACCGGGTGCCCCACCAGGTCGTCTCGGAGGTCTCCCGGCAGTACGGCGCCCTGCTCACCAAGGCCGGCCTCGGTCACGTACCCCGCTTCACCGTGCCGGAGCTGCCCGAGTCCGCCTGGGGCGCCGGCCTGCTGCCCGCCACCGCCGTCGCGCCCCTGAAGAGCTGGCTCACCCAGCACGCCCAGGACCCCGCCGCACGGCAGTACGTCATGGCCCGTACCGCCCAAGGCGTCCTCGACTCGCTCAAGGCGCGCATGCCCGAGCTGGCCAGCGCCGCCGCCGCCCAGTACGCGGCGGCGCTCCGGCTCACCTCCGCGGTGGAGACCGCCTACGACCGCGAACACGACCGGGTCCGGGGCCGCCTCCAGGCCGGCGCCGTACTCGCCGGCGACGCCCTCAAACGTTGGCGCGCCTTCCCCCTGGACTGCACCGCGGGCGAACTCCTCGACGCCCTCGTGGAGAGCCTCGCGGCCCTGCTGCTGTGTGCCGTCACCGCCGCCGACGAGCGTGTCGACGACGTGTGGCGGCGTGAACCCGCCGCGGGCGCCCCCGGTCTCGCCGGCCGCGACGTGTCCCTGGAGAGCGCCGAGCACCGTATCGGCCTGGCGGTACGGCGCTGGCGGCGGGAGCTGGAGGAGTACGCCGAGGACGAGGTACGGGACCTGGATCGCACCGGCACCCTCGACTCGGAGGCCGTCGCCGCCCTGGTCGCGACCGCGGTGCTGGGCGGGCGCCGGGCACGTACCGCCGGCGAGGGGCTCGCCGAACGGCTCGGCGCCCATGGCGCGCTGCGCCTGCGGGACCGGGCCGGGCGGCTGCTCATCGAACACGTGGACCGGGTCGTGCACGCCGAACGGGAGCGGCGCCTCGCCCCGCTGTACGCCCTGGACGTCCATCCCGAGCACCAGGCCGAACTCATCGCCGCGCTGTCGGTACTTCAGAAGGAGAGGTGAGCGGTGACCGCCGTCACTGACCAGGACCACACCGAACACACCGACCACATGAGGCGCGGCGATCACGGCAGCGACAATGGAGGCACCCGGTCCACGGAGCACAGTGGCCGCGCCGGCACGGTGGCCACGGACAACGCCGCGACCGCCGCGTGCGCCGACGGCCCCACGGCCGAGCAGGCGCGCCGCACGGGGCACGCGGACCCCCTCCAGGGACATGTGAGTCCTACGCAGGGGCACGGGCACATGAGTCCCGCGCAGAGACACATGAGTCCCTCGCACGGACAGGTGAGCCTCGCGGAGGGCAGTCGAGCCGAAGACGGGCCCGCCACCGACGACCACGGCACCGCGAGCTCCGCCCCCCGGCCCCGCGTCGTCGGCGTTTCCGCCCTCGGCGTCCCCGAAGGCATCGGAGAAGGCGTCGACGGGAACGGCGAGAAGAACCGGGGCGCGGACGCGGTCACGAGCCGGGACGGCGGTGGCGACGCTCACGGCCGCGGTGACGGCCACGGCGAGGGTGATCAGGAAGAGGACGGCGGCAAGAGCAAGGGGAAGGACAAAGGCAAGGAGACCGTCGGCGAGCAGCACGCGCGCGTGACGGGTGAGGACGCCGACCGAGAGAGCACCGCACGCGTGCACGGAGAGGACGCGGACCGTGAGCGACCCGCACGCGTGCACGGGGAGTACGCGGACCGTGAGCGACCCGCACGCGTGCACGCGGAGAGCGCCGACCCTGAGCGAGCCGCGCGCGGGCCCGGCGCCGGCGAGATCGCCTGTGTCCCTCGCCCACACCCCCATTCATCCGGGCCCCGCACCGCGGCGGAAGCCAAACAGGGCACCGGCACCAGCGCCGGCACTGGCACCACGGCCACCGGCACCGGCACCGGCACCCGCACCGGCACCGGCACCGGCACCCGCACCGGCATCGACCCAGACCCGCACGCGAAGACGAAGGCGAAGGCGAAGGCCGGCACCAGCCCGGAAACCGCCACCGTCCCGGACGCCGTAGCCGATGCGGAATCCCAGGAGACCTGGGACGACGGTCTCATCGCCCGGCGCGTGACCGAGGCCAACGCCGCCGCACTCGCCGCCGAACGTGCTGCCGCGATCGAGCCCGCGCATCGCGGTCCGGCGGGCCACATCCCGGCCCCCCTGGCCTATGACGGCCCCCTGCGCTCCCGTCTGGACGCCCTGCGGGAACTCGTCGGGCTGTCCCGCACCCGCCTGGACAACCACACCCTGGCCGAGGCGGGCCGCGTGCTGGACGAGGCCGCGGCCCGCCGCAAACTGTCCGGCCGGCACACCGTCGTCGCCCTCGCCGGGGCCACCGGCAGCGGCAAGTCCCAGCTGTTCAACGCCCTCGCCGGAGTGCCCATCTCGGAGACCGGCGTACGACGCCCCACCACCGCCGCGCCCATCGCGTGCAGTTGGAGCGACGGCGCGGCGGGCCTCATCGACCGGCTGGGCATCCCGGGCCGGTTGCGCCGCAGGCCGCTGCACAACCAGGAGAGCGAGGCGCAGCTGCGCGGGCTGGTCCTGATCGACCTGCCCGACCACGACTCCGCGGCCGTACAGCACCGCGAACAGGTCGACCGGATCCTGAAGCTGGTCGACGCGGTGATCTGGGTGGTCGACCCCGAGAAGTACGCCGACGCCATCCTGCACGAGCGCTATCTGCGGCCCATGGCCGGCCACGCGGAGGTCATGTTCATCGTCCTCAACCAGGTGGACCGGTTGCCCGGCGACGCCGCCGACCAGGTCCTGGACGACCTGCGGCGGCTGCTGGACGAGGACGGCATCGCGCTCGGCGAGTACGGCGAACCGGGGGCCACGGTGCTCGCGCTGTCCGCCCTCACCGGCGAGGGCGTCGGCGATCTGCGCGAGTCGCTCGGCGAGTTCGTGGCGGAACGCGGCGCGGCGGCCCGCCGGGTGGCGGCCGACCTGGATGCCGCCGCGGCCGAGCTGCGGCCCGTCTACGCCACCGGGCGGCGGGTCGGCCTGACCGAGGAGGCGCGTGAGGAGTTCGCGGACCGGCTCGCGGACGCGGTGGGCGCCACGGCGGCGGGCGAGGCCGCCGAGCGCGCCTGGCTGCGGAACGCCAACCGCGCGTGCGGCACGCCGTGGCTGCGGCTGTGGCGCTGGTACCACGGCCGCGGCGAGTCCACCACGGGCCGCATCCCGGTGCGCACCCAGGCGGACGAGGAGGCAACGGCCCGCCAGCGGGTGGAACAGGCGGTCCGTACGGTCTCCGAGCGCGCCTCGGCCGGGCTGCCCACGCCGTGGGCGCAGGCGGTGCGCGAGGCGGCCGTGCGCGGCTCCCAGGGGCTGTCCGAGGCGTTGGACGACCTGGCGGCGCGGGCGGGACTCCCGCCGGGCCGGCCGCCGCGGCCGGGCTGGTGGCCGATGGCCGTGCTGGTCCAGGCGTCGATGACGCTCCTCCAGGTCGTGGGCGGCCTGTGGCTGGTGGGCCAGATCGCCGGCGTGATGGCGCCCAACCTCGGTGTGCCGGTGGTGCTGATGGTGTGCGGGATCGTCGGCGGGCCGCTGGTGGAGTGGGGCTGCCGGATGGCGGCCCGCGGCCCCGCACGGCGTTACGGCCAGGACGCGGAACGCCGGCTGCGGGAGGCGGCGGCGAGCTGCGGCCGGGCCCGGGTGCTGGACCCGGTGGCGGCGGAGCTGCTGCGGTACCGGGAGGTCCGCGAGCAGTACGGCAGGGTCGTGCGGACCGGGGCCGCGGTGGGTTGAGCGGGGCGGGGCGGGGCGGCGCCTCTCGCATGTGAGGCGTCTGGCGGCGCTCCCCCTGCAAGCAGCGATGCGGTGGCCACCCGTGCGGGGGGCGGGGTTCTCCACAGACGGATGGTCGTCCACAGCGCTCAGCGGGCCCGGCCCGGCGGAGGCAGTCTGAGGTCACGGCGATCGCACGGCGGGTCCGGCCGGAGACACGGCGGACGGTCACGGGCGGTCGGCGGGAGATGCGGGCACGTACGGCAGTCGTACGCGCCGGCACGGCAGACGCAGCCGTACGGGACGGGCCCGTACGCGTGCCCGCCCGGCCGGAAGGGGACGGGCGAGGGAGGGGAACGAGGACATGAACGAGACCATCGTGTGCGTGGTGGGCAACGTGGCGACCCAGCCGGCGTACCGCGAGCTGGCGGCGGGACCGTCGGCGCGGTTCCGGCTGGCGGTGACCGCGCGCTACTGGGACCGGGAGAAGAACGCGTGGGCGGACGGGCACACCAACTTCTTCACGGTGTGGGCCAACCGTCAGCTCGCGGTCAACGTGGCCGCCTGTGTGGAGGTGGGCCAGCCCGTCGTCGTCCAGGGCCGGCTGAAGGTGCGCACGGAGCAGCGTGAAGGGCAGCAGCAGTGGACGTCGGCCGACATCGACGCCGTGGCGATCGGCCACGACCTGTCCCGCGGTACGGCACTCTTCCACCGCGCGGCCAAACCGGAGGCACCGCCGACGGCGAACCGGCCGGAGCCGAACTGGGAGACGCCCCGGCCCACCGGCCCGCAGGAGGGCGGAGAGCCTCGACGGGCACGTGAGGAAGTGGCAGTGATGTGACGTCAGACAGGAGTCGCCCGCGGGACGCCAGGGAGAACGCCCGCGACCCGGCCGGCGCTCCGTTCCGCGGCCTCCGGTACTCCCGGTACTCCCGGTACCGGTACTCCCGGTACTCCCGGTACTCCCGGTACTCCCGGTACTCGCGGTGCTCCCGGTGCTTCCGGTACGCGCCGTGCGCACGGTGCGCACGGCCTCCAACCCCCGTACGAACCGGTGGATTTGTCGATATGGCCAGCTCATGGACGGTCCTGGCGATAACGATTCCAGATCGGATCGGCCATCGGATGATCCGACCGGCGGGCGAAGCTCCGCCTGATCCATAGGATGCCGGGCGTGCCCCTAGGGGCTGCTGATTCTGCTGGTGGGACCGTCCCCCACGTCCAACGGGTCCTGCTCGAAGGGGAATTCTGTGCTTGCTGCGCTCTCTGGGTTCTGCCGGTCCACCGGAGCGGCCCGCCTGGCCGCCGCCACCACGGTGTCCGGCCTCGCGGCAGCCGGCGTGCTGTCCGGCGCCGGTACGGCCGCGGCCGAGGGGACGCCGCAGAGACAGGGCGGGGCCACGGCGACGATCAACGGGCTGAAGACCTACGGCGAGGCCGTGATCCACGGGGACGGCGGCGACCAGCGGGTGTCGGCGGGTCTGTTCGAGATGTCCGTGGACGGCGGCGGCACCTTGCAGACGTACTGCGTCGACCTCCACAACCCGACCCAGCGCGACGCCCGGTACCAGGAGACGGCCTGGAGCGGTACGTCGCTGGGCACCAACAGGAGCGCCGGCCGGATCCGCTGGATACTCCAGCACTCCTACCCCCAGGTCAACGACCTCGCCGCGCTCGCACGGCGGGCGGGCACGAGAGGACTGACCGAGCAGGACGCGGCGGCCGGCACCCAGGTGGCCATCTGGCGCTACTCGGACGGGGTGAAGGTCGACGCCGTCGACCCGCAGGCCGAGAAGCTCGCCGACTACCTGGAGAAGAGCGCCCGGAACACCACCGAACCGCAGGCCTCGCTGACCCTGGACCCGCCCGCGGTCTCCGGCCGGCCCGGCGATCTGCTCGGACCGGTGACCGTGCACACCAACGCGGGCGCCGTCACGGTGAGCCCGCCGGCGGACGCGGCCGCCGGCGGGGTCCGGATCATCGACAAGACCGGCAAGGTGATCACCTCCGCGAAGGACGGCACCCGGCTGTACGTCGACGTGCCCGAGGACGCGGCGGACGGGACGGCCGAGCTGACCGTGCAGGCGTCGACGACCGTGCCGGTGGGCCGTGCCTTCGCCTCCGAGAGCCGCAGCCAGACCCAGATCCTGGCCGGTTCCAGCGAGTCCACGGTCTCGGCGGCCGTGACGGCCACCTGGGCGGCCGAGGGGGCCGTACCGGCGGTCTCGGCCCGCAAGAACTGCGCCGAGGGCGGTGTGGACATCGTCGTCGCCGACAAGGGTGACAAGCCGTTCACCTTCGAGCTGATGGGCGCCCAGCACACGATCCCCGCGGGCACCTCCCGGACGGTGACCGTCCCGCTCCAGGAGGACCAGGCCTACGACTTCACGATCACCGGCCCCCACGGCTTCAGCCACCGCTTCACCGGCGTCCTGGACTGCCGGACCCAGGGCGCGGTCACGACCGAGACGGCCCAGTTGCGCAGCGAGCCCAGCCCCGCCACGGTGGGCGCCGTCACGGCGGACACCACCGACCTGGCCGCGACGGGCGGTTCGGCGATCACCCCGCTGATCGCGGGCGTGGCCATCGGTCTGGTGGTGATAGGCGGCACGGTGCTGGTGGTGCTGCGCCGCAAGGAGACGACCCCCGGCGCGTGACGGCGCCGGGTGACCGAGGCGAGGCCGCGGGTGGGCTCCGGGCGGCCCGTCAGCAGCCGATCGGTGCCGGGCCGGCGGCCACGTCGTCGAACCACAGGGTGTCGTCACCGGACCCGTAGCTCTCCCAGCCCAGCCGCAGCGCGGTCGGCCGGGGCGGGACGGTACGGGACAGCCACTGCTGGTCGACGTCCTGCGTCGGTACGCCGTCGACGTGCAGACCCGGCACCTGCTCGTCGGCGAGCCAGGTGTCCAGCCGGGGCGCCGAGGTGTCGACCGCGAACCGCAGGCACTGCCAGCTTCCCGTCGGCAGCGGCCTGCTCAGCGCCACCCCGGCCGGACTCTGCGCCGGGAGCGTGGCGTCGTCGCTCTCCCGGTTCCACTGCAAGGCCCCGTTCTGGCCGCCGACCCGCAGCGCCCGGCCGGACTGGGAGGTGTCCGGCATCGATACGAAGGTGACATGGGAGGCCGGAAGCGCGGTGGTGTGCCGCACCCACATACGGACGTACAGCACCGGGCCGACCGACGACAGGTCGGCGGTGGCGGCGACGAAGGCGTGGTTGCAGTAGCCGGCCCGGCCGTCCACCCGCAGCGACCTCGTGCCGCTGTGCGCGACGGCCGTGTCGACGGCGGCCGTGCCCGTGCCCTGGCAGTCGGGCGCGGTGAACCGCCAGTCACCGGACGGCGTGGAGCCGGTCTGGTCCTCGAAGCCGGCGCAGAGGACGGCGGTGCCGCAGCCCGCGGGCGGTGTGGGGGAGGGGGTGTCCGGGGTGGTGGGAGGCGGGGTCGGCGGGGTGGTGCCGTCGCCGCCGCAGGGCACGCCGTTGAGGCTGAAACCGGTGGGCGCGGGGTCGGCGGACTGCCGGGTCCCCTGGAGGGCGAAGTCGGCGCCGGCGCCGGTGGCCAGTGCCCCGTTCCAGTCCGTGCTGACGGCGGTCACGGAATGGCCGGTCTGGGTGACGGTGGCGTTCCAGGCCGAGGTGACGTGCTGGTCGCCGCCGTACGTCCAGGTCAACCGCCAGCCGGTGAGGGGGGCGCCGAGGTTGGTGACACGGACCTGGGCGGTGTATCCGCCGGTCCACTCGTCGGCGGTGTAGTCGACCCGGCATCCGGAGGCCGCACCGGCGCCGCTGGCGGGCATGGCGACCACGAGGGACACGGCGAGCGCCAGAGCGGCCGAGGCCACCGCCCAGGGGCCGCGCACCCGGGGCCCTCGTCGCAGCCGGGGCAGGCATCGCACGAGAGGGGTGAGCATGTGCGCCTCCTGGGCGTACGGACGGAAGAAGGAGGAACGGAGAGCCGGTGCTCCTGCCGGCCGGGCCGGGTGGAGGCCGGCCGACGGGAGCCGTGTCCGGTGGCGGGAGCGGTGCGGCCGGGTCAGCGGAAGTTCACATCACTGCACAGGAAGTACGTCTGGTCCATGTGCGACGCCTGCCAGATGGTGTAGACGACGTGACGGCCGGTGTAGCCGGACGTGTGTACGGGGATCGCGTAGTTCTGGCTCGGGGCATACTTGCCGGTCCGGGTGACCAGTTGCAGATCGCTCCAGGTCAGCGGCTGGGTGGTGGGGTCGAAGCCCTGCCGGGTGACGTAGACGAGGAAATAGTCCGCGCCGTGGCTCGCCTGGTCGTACAGCTTGACGGTGAAGTCGGCGCCGATGTCCGTGGTCTTCCAGGGGCCGACGGCGTCGAGGGAGTTGTAGCGCCCGCCCTCGGTCCGGCCGCCGCTGCACAGCCGGCCGTCGGGGACGACGGCCGGGAAGTTGCCGGCGGAACCGTTGCGGTAGAGGCCGTTCCAGTTCCACATGGCGTTGGGATCGGCCTGCCACGCCTGCCAGCACATCGGGTCCTGCTGGGCCATGGCCGGGTTCTGGAAGTCGCTGCCCCAGCGGAGCCAGCAGCCGTAGTTGCGGGAGGCCGGGTCGACCACCGAACCGTGGGCGGAGGCCGTTCCGCCCCAGGTGACCAGGCTGATCAGCAACGCGACGAGAGGACTGAGGAGGAGCAATGACCGATGCCGTAAGGAATGTTCATGCTCATGACAATGCATGACGAGACTCTTTCCGTGGGGGAGAAGTGCCGGTTGCAGTGGAGCCGCGGGAGCACGCTCCGGTCGGGGGCAATCGAAGCGTGGGAGCGCTCCCGCGCCTCCAGGCTGCGCGGCGGACCGCCGCACGGCAACAGCCCAATCACGCCAAAGCCGGAACACCACCACCGCCAACGGCGAAACCCCGGGTCAGCGCCGTCGGGGCGCGCAAGCGGCGGCGTGCTTATCGCCCCCGCGGGTGGTCGTAGGCGGTGCCGACCGGCACGAGGTCGAGCCGGGAGTCCTGGGCGAGTCGCGGCGACCAGAACTGATCGAGACGGGGTGAGCCGGGTGGCGGTCACCTTGCGCCCTTGTCACGGTGGAGGGCTGCCGTCCGCCGCCGTCCTCCGATCCGGCCAAAGGGAGGACTTGCAGCCCACAGGCGCGCCTGGCCCCGGCCGGCTGTGGCCCGGAGTGCCTAGGCTGTCACCGCTACGGAAGGGCGGTGCCATGGATGCTGACTCCCGGACCAGGGCCGCGATCGAGGAGCATTGGCGGGCCTCGGAACGCGGGGACACCGAAGCCGAGCACGCCATCTACGCCACGGAAGCGATCCTGGACTACCCGCAGTCAGGTGAGCGGTTCCGGGGTCGCGCGACGATCTCGGCTCAACGCGGCGGGCACCCGGCCGACCGGCACTTCACCGTCCAGCGGATCACCGGCCATGCGAATCTGTGGGTGAGCGAATGCCTCATCACCTATGACGGTGTGCCTTCGTACTCGGTGAGCATCATGGAATTCGCCGACCAGTACGTGGTGCACGAGACGCAGTACTTCGCCGACTTCTTCGGTGCGCCGGTCTGGCGGGCCGCGCTGGCAGAGCCGATGCCGGGGCGGACCATCGCCGGAACGTGATTGTCGGCCCCGGTCTCCGGGTTGCTCTCAGTTAGTTTCGTCTTGCTGCTGCCAGACACGAGGCCAGTTGCCGGACGGTGGAGGGGGCCCCAAGATGCCCAGGTCACGCCGTGCGAGAGCGTAGAAAGCATCACGTGCTCGGCTCATCTGCGCGATTGCTCTCTCCCAACCGGCAGGGTCGTCCTTCAGACCGCGAGCATAAAGTTCGACGTTCCACACCGCTTCATGCCACTTACGAGCCGCCGCTATGGTCTCGGCATCCCCGACGAGCAGCACCGTTTCCCACTCGGCTGCACGCCGCGCCTCGGCCTCGGCCAGCTGTGCCAGGCCCTGCTCCGGATCCAGCGGGTCCACAGCGTGCTGGAACCCCCGTGCGGCCCCTATGCGCTGGGCAAGGTTGATCTGAAGTTTCAAGCTGTTCGCGTAGGACGCGTAGGTGTCCAGTCTCTTCTGATCCCAGCGTTCGGCTTTTGCCCGTCGCCACCGGCTCCGCTCCGTAAGGCTGGTTGCCACGTATGAGCCGATGGCTCCCACAAGAACGCCGGCCAAAGCAGGCAACTGCTCCCACAACGTCGATCCCCCGTGACTAACGCGGACAGTCGGAGACACAGTGCCGTACTCAGTGGCTTCGGGGTAGGTGGTATGCCCGCGATCTCATGCCGTGCAGCGCGCGCTTCGGCTGGTGCAAGCCGTCGTCGTAGCCACGCAGTCGCGGCGCGGCGCGGAACCGTCCCATGACCCACGAACGGCGACACCACATCATCACGGCCGGTGGTCGGCCCACTCGACGAGGTGAGGGGTCTTCCAGTGCAGGCCCTGCGGACCGCCGTCGGCACAGGCGTCGGGCCACTCGACGACGGGCAGCCTCGGCAGTCCGATGCGTGGCGCGACGGCCTCGTTCGCCTCTTCCCTCCATGTCGAGGCCCGCACGAGATCACAGCCCAGAGCCGTGAGGCGCGGTCCAAGATCAGGATCAGGACGCCCGAGCAGCGGGTTCCCACGGGCGAGGGACACCTCAGAGTCGGAAGCCGGTGCCCGAGGCCGGCCGATGACGACCGAGAGTGACAGGTGAGCCCCGAGCGGACGTAAGGAAACACCAGGTCACAGCCCCCCGACCCAACGGGTTTCCCCCCAGGGGTGGCGGTCAGGCAAGATGGGGTGTATCTGCCCACTGCCAGTTTCAAGCTGCCGGACGGTTTCTCTTGGCTGAGTTCATTTACACCATGCGCAAGGCGCGCAAAGCGCACGGCGACAAGGTGATCCTCGACGACGTCACCCTGAGCTTCCTGCCGGGGGCGAAGATCGGCGTCGTCGGTCCGAACGGTGCCGGTAAGTCGACCGTGCTGAAGATCATGGCGGGCCTCGAGCAGCCGTCGAACGGCGACGCGTTCCTGTCGCCCGGCTACACCGTCGGCATCCTGCTCCAGGAACCTCCGCTGAACGAGGAGAAGAACGTCCTGGAGAACGTCCAGGAGGGTGTCGCCGAGGTCAAGGGCAAGCTCGACCGGTTCAACGAGATCGCCGAGCTGATGGCGACCGACTACTCCGACGCGCTCCTCGACGAGATGGGCAAGCTCCAGGAGGAGCTGGACCACGCCAACGCCTGGGACCTCGACGCCCAGCTGGAGCAGGCCATGGACGCGCTGGGCTGCCCGCCCGGCGACTGGCCGGTCACCACCCTCTCCGGTGGTGAGCGGCGCCGAGTCGCGCTGTGCAAGCTGCTGCTGGAGCAGCCCGACCTGCTGCTCCTCGACGAGCCCACCAACCACCTCGACGCCGAGTCGGTGAACTGGCTGGAGCAGCACCTCGCGAAGTACCCGGGCACCGTCGTCGCCGTCACCCACGACCGGTACTTCCTGGACAACGTCGCCGGATGGATCTGCGAGGTCGACCGCGGCCGACTGCACGGCTACGAGGGGAACTACTCCAAGTACCTCGAGACCAAGCAGACCCGTCTCAAGGTCGAGGGGCAGAAGGACGCCAAGCGCGCCAAGCGCCTCAAGGAAGAACTCGAGTGGGTGCGCTCCAACGCCAAGGGGCGCCAGGCCAAGTCCAAGGCGCGTCTCGCTCGCTACGAGGAGATGGCCGCCGAGGCCGACAAGATGCGGAAGCTGGACTTCGAGGAGATCCAGATCCCGCCGGGGCCGCGCCTCGGCAGTGTCGTCGTCGAGGTCAACAACCTCAGCAAGGCCTTCGGGGACAAGGTCCTCATCGACGACCTCTCCTTCACGCTGCCGCGTAACGGGATCGTCGGGGTGATCGGGCCGAACGGCGCCGGCAAGACGACGCTCTTCAAGATGATCCAGGGCTTCGAGCAGCCCGACTCCGGCAGCATCAAGGTCGGCGAGACCGTCAAGATCTCCTACGTCGACCAGAGCCGCGAGAACATCGACCCGAAGAAGTCGCTGTGGGCCGTGGTGTCCGACGAGCTCGACTACATCAACGTCGGACAGGTCGAGATGCCCTCGCGGGCCTACGTCTCCGCCTTCGGCTTCAAGGGACCGGACCAGCAGAAGCCGGCCGGTGTGCTCTCCGGCGGTGAGCGCAACCGTCTCAACCTCGCGCTCACCCTCAAGCAGGGCGGCAACCTGCTGCTCCTCGACGAGCCGACCAACGACCTCGACGTGGAGACCCTGTCCTCCCTGGAGAACGCGCTGCTCGAGTTCCCGGGCGCGGCCGTGGTCGTCTCCCACGACCGGTGGTTCCTGGACCGGGTCGCCACCCACATCCTCGCCTACGAGGGTGAGTCGAAGTGGTTCTGGTTCGAGGGCAACTTCGAGTCGTACGAGAAGAACAAGGTCGAGCGGCTCGGCCCGGACGCCGCGCGTCCGCACCGTGCCACCTACAAGAAGCTGACCCGGGGCTGATCGGTCTTGCGCCACATCTACCGCTGCCCGCTGCGCTGGGCGGACATGGACGCGTACGGCCACGTCAACAACGTGGTCTTCCTCCGCTACCTGGAGGAGGCGCGTATCGACTTCCTGTTCCGCCCGGACAAGGACTTCAAGCAGGGGTCCGTGGTGGCGCGCCACGAGATCGACTACAAGCGGCAGCTCGTCCACCGGCACGCGCCGGTGGACATCGAGCTGTGGATCACCGAGATCAGGGCCGCGTCCTTCACCCTCTCCTACGAGGTGAAGGACGGTGACCTGGTGTACGTACGGGCCTCGACGGTCATCGTCCCGTTCGACTTCGAGGGCCAGCGTCCGCGGCGGATCACCGCGGAGGAGCGCGAGTTCCTCCGGGAGTACATGGACGCGGCCGAGGACACCGAGACCGAGGGGGAGGCCGTCGCCGCATGACGGTCCTCCACCTGGCCGACGAGACGGAGGCCGCGGACCTCGCCGCCTTCCTCTCCCGGCTGCTCCGCTACGACCGTGGAGCGGCGGTGCGGCTCCAGGCGGCCGGCACGGCGCTCGCCGTCTTCGGCCGGCCGCCGTCCTTCGAGGTGCTGGCGGTCCGTGCGGTGCGGCTGGCCAAGCCGTACGAGCACGGGCTCGACGTCGCCCTCGACGTGACGGTGTCCGCCGGTGAGTTCCTGGAGTCCGTGGACGAGCGGGCCGCCACCGCCGCCGTCCCGGGCGCCGTCACGGGGCCGCCGTGGGCCGGTGTGCTGCCGCAGCGGTCGGGCTGGCAGCCGGAGCCCGGACTGCCCGCGCCGGACGCGCTGCGCGCCACGGTCGCCGCCGCGGTGGCCGAATTCCGCTCGCGTACCGAGGAGCTGGGGCCGCACGGGCGTACCCGCGCGGAGCTGGACCGGATCGGGCGGGACATCTGGTCCCGGCGGATCGACGGCACCCGGCTGCCCGTACGGGCCGTGCACGCGGCCCAGTCCCTCGGCTTCCTGCGGCCGGGGACCGGCCCCGGGGACACCGGGTTGTTCTCCTCGGGGGCGTGGCTCCGGCTGCGCACCCCCTACGGGTCCGTCGCGGTCCGGCAGACCGGACGGGAATCCTTCGGGCTCAGCGTGCGCTGAGCCGCGCGCGGGCCTTCCCTGCGGCGCACCGTGCGCCGTGGGGGCCTCGGTCCTCGGCAGTGAGCCGGGCCGGGGGCCGGTGCGGTCAGTCGGGGGTGTTCACCATCGACGCGGCGGCGTACGTCAGGTAGTTCCACAGCGTCCGCTCGTGCTCCTCGGACAGCCCCAGCTCGTCGACGGCCGTCCGCATGTGCCGCAGCCAGGCGTCGTGCGCCGCCCGGTCCACGGTGAACGGGGCGTGCCGCATCCGCAACCGGGGGTGGCCGCGGTTCGCGCTGTACGTCGTGGGGCCGCCCCAGTACTGCATCAGGAACAGGACCAGCCGTTCCTCGGCCGGACCCAGGTCCTCCTCCGGGTACATCGGCCGCAGGACCGGGTCCCCGGCGACTCCCTCGTAGAAACGGTGGACGAGCCGGCGGAAGGTGTCCTCCCCGCCGACCTGCTCGTAGAAGGTCTGCTCCTGAAGCGTGCCGCGCCGAATCTCGGTCACGTTGGATTGCCTCACATCTGTGTGCCGGTCCGCCCCTGGGCTTGTTCGGCCGGGGGTCCGGGGACGCCCCCGGGAATTGCAGTACCCGTCCATCGTCTCAGACGCGGTGACCCAGGACTTCGGGCCTAGGACCGGCCGCCGCGCCCCTAGTGTGGAGACATGGGCGCCTACGACACGGAGACCGAGGAACTCGCCGCCGCGGCGCGGGCCGCGCTGGTGCGGGAGATCGACGCCGACGGGGTCTGGGACGGGGACCCGGTGTGGCGGGAGGCGTTCGCGGAGGTGCCCCGGCACCTGTTCGTGCCGTACTACTACGTCGCCGGACCGGGCGGCTACGAGCGCCGCTGGGGCGAGAGCAGCGACCGGCAGGCCCGGCGACGCTGGGTGCGCGGCGCCTACGCGGACGTGCCGCTCGCCACCCGGCTGCGCGACGGCGAGCTGCTCTCCTCCAGCAGCCAGCCGTCGCTGATGGCGCAGATGCTGGTCGCGCTGCGCATCAGGGAGGGCGACCGGGTCCTGGAGGTGGGCGCCGGCACCGGCTACAACGCGGCCCTGCTCGCCCACCGGCTCGGCGACGACAGCCTCGTCACCACGATCGACCTGGAGCCGGAGATCACCGAGTCGGCCCGGCAGCACCTCGCGGCGGCCGGCTACCACCCGGTCGTGGTGACCGGCGACGGCGCCCGCGGGGCACCCGAACGCGCCCCCTTCGACCGGATCATCGCCACCTGCGAGCTGCCGACCGTCCCGCGCGCCTGGCTCGCCCAGTGCCGCCCCGGCGCCCGCGTCCTCACCCCGCTGGCCACCGGACTGCTGGCCCTCACGGTGCACGGCCCCGAGCACGCCGAGGGCCGCTTCCTGCCCACGGCCGCCTTCTTCGTACCGCTCCGCGGCGAGGGCCGGGCGGAACCCGAGGACGTCTCCTTCGCCGGGCTGCCGGGCCGGGCCCGGGCGGAGGAGCCGTTCCGCTTCCTGCTCTGGCTGACCCGGGGCGCCCTCGATCCGCGGGAGGCGTACGCGCTGTGGGAGCGCGAGGGCAGGCCGGACCGCGGACGGTACGGCGTCACGGTCGGCGGCGGCCGTGTCCGGGCGTGGCTGGACGACCCGGAGGGGCCGTACCTCTGGCCCCTGCCGTGATCTCCCTCAGCCCCGGCGGACGGTGATCGACGTCCAGGCGCCCACGTGCACCCGGTCGCCGTCCTGGAGCGGCACCGGCACGAACGGCTGGATCGGCTCCTCCGACATGTTGACCGTGGTGCCGTTCGTCGAGTTCTGGTCCACGACCGCCCAGCCGCCGTCCGGCTGCTGCACCAGCACGGCGTGCTGGTGCGAGACACCCGGGTCCTCCGGCGGCACCGACAGGTCGATGTCGGGGGTGTCGCCGGTGGAGTGCCGGCGGCGGCCGATGGTGACCTGGTTGCCGGTGAGCGTGCGCCGCTGCTCCGGCGAGTACGCGGGCAGGTTCAGGCCCGCGGCCTCGGGGCCGGAGCGCTGCATCATCGCCATGAAGTACTCGCGGTCCGGGCCTATGGTCGCGGTCCAGGTGGCCGACTGCTGCGCGTGCTGGCCGTGCTGGCCGTGCGGGGCCTGGGGGAAGCCGCCGGGGCTCTGGGGGGCCTGGCCGGCGCCGGGCTGCGGGTAGCCGTAGCCGCCGCCCTGGCCGCCGGGGCCCTGGCCGGGTCCGGACGGACCGGAGCCCGACGGCGGGGGCAGCACCCAGTCGTCGTCACCGGCCCGGGTCCGGCCGCCCTCGCGCGGGAACGCGGGCGGAGCCGGGGCACCGGCCTGCTGGAACGCCTGCGGGGCACCGCCGGGACCCTGGCTCTGACCGCCGCCGAAGCCGGACGGACCGCCAGGACCCTGGGAGCCCTGACCCTGGCCCTGCCCCTGGCTCTGACCCCCGCCGAAGCCGGAAGGTCCACCGGAGCCGGGGCCCTGGGAGCCACCCTGACCGCCGCCGAAGCCGGACGCGCCACCGGGCCCCTGGCCGTGGCCCTGACCGCCGCCGAAGCCGGAGTGTGCGCCGGAACCCTGCCCCTGGCTTCCGCCGTACCCCGAGGGGCCGCCGGGGCCGCCGGGACCTTGGCCCTGACCGCTGCCGAAGCCGGACGGGCCACCGGGACCCTGGGGGCCCTGACTCTGCCTCTGACCCTGACCGCCGCCGAAGGCGGACTGCTGGCCGGGCTGGCCCGGGGTGCCGGGGAAGGGCGGCGGGGGACCGGGGCGGCGCTGGTCGCCGGGGGCGAAGGGGGGCGCGCCCGTGGGGCCGGGGGTGGTCGGCGGGCCGGCGGAGCGCCGTTCGCCGGCGAACGGCGTCGGACCCGACGGCTCGCTGGTGAAGGACGGGATCGGCTCGGCGGGCCGGTTCATCTGCGAGGGCCGGGAGCCCTGGTACTCGTACCCGTCACCGCCGCCGTACGTCGCGCTCGGCGGCTGGAACCGGGGCTGCGGCGAGCGCGGGGCGGCCGGGGTGTAGGAGGTCGCCGTGTTGGTCAGGAAGTTCCACCGGCACTCCTCGCAGAACGGCGCGCCGCCCTCGCGGGGCGTACGGCACTGCGGGCACAGCTCCGGCTCCGGGGCGGACCCGGCGGACGGGTGCGGGCGTCCGGCGCCGGTCCGGCCGCCGGGACCACCGGGGCCGGCGGGCGGCGGGAAGCCGTAGCCACCGCCGGGCGGCGGCGGAGGGGGCGGAGGTACGGCACCGGCCATGCGGTGACCGCAGACCTCGCACCAGTCGTCGGAACCCGACTGGTGTCCGTTCGGGCAGGTCGGCATGTCGGTGCTTCCCCTTCTCCTGAGGGTCCGTCTGGATCGCTGCAATCGCTTCCAGGAGTCACTTCTTCACACGGACGGTCTTGGTGGACCGGGTCTCCAGAGTCATCTCGTCCGCCTCCGCGACCCTCGTCCTCAACCGCACAGTACCTGTCGCGGCGTCGACCACGTCCACCACCTTCGCAAGCAGTTTCGCAGTATCCGCGTTCCCCGAGGCGCTCGCCAGCTGAACGGCGCGCCCCAGTTTGGCCGTTGCTCCGTCGAAATCGCCCGCTTTGCGAAGGTCGAGACCCTTCTGGATGACCTGTGCCAGTTCGGCCTGCCCGGTGTAGTGGGCGACTTGGGGGTTGATCGAGGTGGAGGCCGTCATGTCGTCCGTCCACACGGCCCGTACGAGCCCCTGCGCGCCGAGATTCTGTACCGTTCCGTCCGGTTGTGGGACGACCAGGGACACCCGTGCGGCGAGCATCTCCTGTCCGATCCCGGCCGGCGGGACCGCGACGCACACGTGGTAGTCGCGGGACTCGTCGCCCCAGGACCCGGTGGGGTAGTCCCCGGCGCGCGGCCCGACCTCGGTGCGGCGGCCGGTCAAGTCCTCCATGGCGGGCGCGACTTGCTTGACGAAGCGGATGGCCGTGCCGACCGGCGTCCACACCCGCAGGGCCACGTCGGCGACCTCCTTGCCCATCGCCGTCTCCATCATCCGCGTGAAGTCGGCGGCCAGGCCGGCCGGGTCGGCGACGATGTCGGCGGTGCCGAGCAGCGCGGAGGCGATCCCTGTGACGTCTTTCACTTCCCAGTCGGTGCCCACGCCCCGCGCGTCACAGGTGAACCGTCCGGCGCACGCCTCCAGCGTGGCCCGCAGGTCGTCCGCCGGCTCGTGCTCGTTGCGGCCGTCGGTGAGCAGGATGCCGTGCCGGATGGTGACGTCCACTGAGGACAGCAGCCGGTCGGCGAGCCGCAGCCAGGTGCCGATGGCCGTACCGCCGCCCGCGCTCAGCCGGCGCAGTGCCTGTTTGGCCTGCTCGCGGGTGACGGAGTCGGCGACCGCGAGGCGTCCGCCGCCCGGGTAGACCTCCTGGGCGACGTGGGTGCCGCCGATCACCGCGAAGTGCGTGCCGTCGCGCAGGGTGTCGATCGCGGCGGCCGTGGCGTCCCGCGCGTTGCGCATCTTGGCCGGCGGGTGGTCCATGGAACCGGAGCAGTCGACCATGACCGCCACCGCGGCGGACGGCTGCCACCCCGGTGCGTGGCCGGATGCGGTGGGTGCGGTGCCGACGGTGCCGCCGCCGGTCGCCGTCACCGTGACGACGGCGTTGACCTCGCTGCCGCCCTCGGGCAGGTACTCGTTCTGGTACACGTCCACCGAGAACTGCGGCACGTTCGGCTTCGCGAAACTGGCCATGCTGGTTCACATCCCCCTCGGACACCCCGCGCAAGCGAGGCAGCGCAACTGAGCGGACCGGTCCCCTCCGGTCCGCCGAGGCCTCCCCGTTCCGGCCTCAGGCCGATCCTGCCCCCTGGGGCGGCGCCGGGAACGGCAGCACGGCCACTGTTACGTTGTCGTGGCCCCCGCCGTCCAGGGCGTGGCCGACCAGCACCTGGGCGCTGTGCAGTGGACGGACCGCCGCGTCCGCGGGCACGACCTCGGACAACTCCTCCGCCGACTCGGCGTAGTTCCACAGTCCGTCGGTGCACACCACCACGGTGCCGGGCCGGTCCGGTTTGAACGACGCGGTGTGCGGGTCCAGTTCGTAGGCGTCCGCGCCGAGCCAGCCGGTGATCGCGTGGGCGCGCTCGTCGGCGTACGCCTCGGCCTCGCTCATCAGGCCGGCGGCGACCATCTGCGCGGCCCAGGAGTCGTCCTCGGTCAACCGGGCGGGCGGCGCGCCCCGGTCGGCGGGCACCCAGTAGGCCCGGCTGTCGCCGACCCAGCCGACGACCAGCAACCCGGAGGTGACCACCGCGCCGACGATCGTGCAGGCCGGCGCGTTCTGGTGCGGGGCCTGCTCGCGGGCCGTGGCGGGCTCCTCGGCGAGCGCGTTGACCGCCTGCGCGGCGGCGACGATCGCCTCGTGCATCGCCTGCTGCGGGTGGGTGCCGCGGGGCAACGCGGCCAGCAGGATGTCACCGGCCGCCCGGGAGGCGGCCAGGGACGCGTCGTCGGGGCGGGTCGCGGAGGACACGCCGTCGCAGACGACCGCCAGCGCCGCGGGGGTGCCGTCCGGCAGCGTGGTGTGGCCGACGGCGAAGGCGTCCTCGTTGCGGTGGTGGCGCAGCCCGCGGTCGCTGACGGCGGCGACCGGACCCGACTCCCGCTCCACGTGGTCGCGTTCGCGGGGCTGGGCGTGTCCGCAGTTCTCGCAGTAGCCGTCGCTGTCCACCCGGCCCGTCCGGCAGGCCACGCACACCGTCGCCGGACCGGCCGGGGCGCCGGGACCGGGGGACAGCCGTGGGTCCGGTGCCTGGAGCGCGTACTCCTCGGGCTCCGCCGGCCGGTCCAGCCGCACCCCGGGGCCGGTGGACCGCTCGGCGTCGGACTCGTGCCCGGACAGCGGTGTGCCGCCCGAGTCGGTGCCGGGCAGGTCGGCCGGCAGGTGCACCCCGGGCGCGGTCCCGGCGGAGCCCGGCGGTTCGGGGGCCGGCCAGTCCACGCCGTCGCCGGGCGCGCCGGGGCCGGTCATGGTGACGGCCGGCCGGTCCTGCGGGGAAGCGGGGACCACCGAGAGGTCGTACCCGCACGCTCCGCAGAACAGGTCACCCCGCTCGACGGGCTCCGCGCAGCTCGGGCACTTCGGCAGTGCGGCCTGCTGGGGCATCTGCGACATCGACTACACCCACGTCCGGGGGCGGTAACGGTTGGCCCGTTCCACCAGCTCGATCCTTTCGTCGCCGCCGGGCGCCAGCCGGGCCAGCGTGCGGTAGGCGCGCTCCAGGCCGAAGCGCAGGCCCCGCTCGTCCAGACCGCTGCCCAGCAGCACCCGGCCGCCGGCGGCGGGGCCGGTGTCCTGGCCTCCGGAGAGTATCCAGTCCAGGGCGCAGCCGAGCACCTCCGCCGTCAACTGCTCGCGCCGGGCCGGGTCCAGACCGTACACCTGGAGCGCCTCGATCTGCCCGGCGGCTGCCGTCAGGTCGTCCAGGAACGGTACGTCGCCGGCGCTCGCCGTGCGCTGTCTCAGACGGGCCCGGACGGCGGCGACCCGGGCGGCCGTGTAGTGGATGGACGACTCCGGCACCGACTCCAGCGTCGCCACGGCACCGCGCCGGTCCCCGGCCGCGAGCCGCACCCGGGCCAGGCCGAACGCGGCGCTCACATAGCTGGGGTCGGTCGTCCACACCAGGCGGTAGTACTCGGCCGCGTTGTCCGGCTGGCCCAGCACCTCGGCGCACAGGCCGAGCGCCAGCTTGGGCGCGGCCTCGCCGGGGAAGGCGTCGTAGATCGCGTCGAAGGCGGGTGCGGCGCCCTCGAAGTCGCCGGTGGCCAGGGCGGCGACGCCCCGGTACCAGACCACCCGCCAGTCGTCGGGCCGTTCCTCGTCCAGCTCGGCCAGGCCGGTCAGCGCGGCCCGGTGGTCGCCGCTCTCCAGCCGGGCGCGGATCTGCCGCAGCCGGGTCTCGACGGACCGGGCGGGCGCCGCGGCCAGGGCACCGAGCAGCTCGGCCGGCGCGGAGGCCATGAGGCCCGCCAGGAAACCGGCGTCGGGGTCGGTGGGGTCGACCAGCGGGACCGGCAGGGCCAGCGCGGCGGCGGGGGTGTCGACGGGCCTGACCAGGGCCGTCGGAACCGGAACGGGCACGCCGGGAACCGGTGTCCCGTGAGCCGGCATCCCAGGAGCCGCCACCGACGGAGCCGGCGTTCCGGGAACGGCCACCGCGGCAGCCGAAACGGCCACGCCCGGCGCCGCCACGCCCGAAACCGCCGAGCCCGGCGCCGCCACGGCCGGACCCGGACCCGGACCCGGAGTCGCCGGAGCCGGGGCCGAAGTCCCCGAAGCCGCTACGACCGGAGGCCGAGCCGGAACCGAAGTCGCCGCCCCCGGGGTCGGCGGCACCCCGCCCCCCACTGCCGGAGCCGCACCCGAAGTGACCGCAGCCACCACCGCCCCACTCCCAGCGCCCCTGCCCCGCTTCCGGCCGCGCACCGGGCGTGCCCCCAGCCGGGACACCTCCCCGTGCAGCCGTGGGAACAACTCCGCGTCCGTGACCTTCACCTCGGGTCCGAACAGCGTCGACAGCGCGGGCCGGGCGTGTCCGGTCTGGAGCGACACGACCTCCCGCAGCACGCCCGTCAGCTGCTCGGCCATCTCCTGCGCGGAGGCGAACCGGCGGGCCGGGTCGGGGTCGGTGGCGCGGACCAGGAGCCGGTAGAAGGACTCGTACCGGTGGAAGACCTCGATGCTGTCGGGGTCGGGCAGACGGTCCGCGTAGACGTTCGTGTAGCCCTGGAAGTCGAACGTCAGCACGGCGAGCGTACGACCCACCGTGTACAGGTCGCTGGCCACCGACGGGCCGGTCTCGGCGACCTCCGGTGCCTGGTAGCCGACCGTGCCGTAGATGGCCGACTCGTCGTCGTCCATCCTGCGCACCGCGCCCATGTCGATCAGCTTGAGCTGGTCCTCGGTCTGGATGGCGTTGTCGACCTTGAAGTCGCAGTACAGCAGGTTGCGGCTGTGCAGGTGGCCGAGCGCCTCCAGCGCCTCGATGCCGTACGCGCACGCCTGCTCCACCGGCAGCGGGTCGCGCCGGCCGTCGGCGGTGCGGCGGGCGTTGGCGATCTCCTTCAGTGACTTGCCGCCGACGTACTCCATGACGATGTAGCCGTCGAGGGAGCCGGTGCGCTGGTCCAGGTGCTCCACGAAGTTGTAGATCCGCACGATGTTGGCGTGCTCGATCTCCGCCAGGAACCGCCGTTCGGAGATCGCCGCGGCCATCGCGTCCTGGTCGCCGGTGTCCAGCAGGCCCTTGAGTACCACCCAGCGGTCGGAGACGGCCCGGTCCACGGCGAGGTAGACCCAGCCGAGCCCGCCGTGCGCGAGGCAGCCGGCGACCTCGTACTGGCCGTGCACGATGTCCCCGGCCCGCAGCTTGGGCACGAAGGAGTACGGGTGCCCGCACTTGGTGCAGAAGCCCTCCGTGCGGCCCGGCCGCTCGCCCCGGGCCCGGCCCACCGGCGCCCCGCAGTCCGAGCGGGAGCAGAACCGCTTGCGCTCCGGCACCTCCGGGTGGTCCAGCACCATCGCGCGCGGGTCCGGCCGCGGCACCTGCGGGACGGCGACCAGACCCGCGCCCAGCCGCCCGCGCGTGGACGGACCGGACGACGAGCCGGAGCTGCGCACCGACACCGAACGGCCGGCGGACGCGCCCGACAGCGACCGGGAGAGCCGCCCGGACACCGAGCGCCGGGACCTCGACGACTGGGACGACGTTCGCGCGCTGCGGGAACTGCCGCTCTGCGCGGAGCCCCTGGTGACCCCGGTGGGTGGCGAGCCGACCGACCCGGTCGCGGAGACGACCGGCGCGAGACCGCAGGTGTCGCAGTACAGTTCGCCGCCGCCGACGTCCTCGTACGCTCCGCCGCAGCCCGGCCGCTGGCAGGTCTGCCCCGGCTTGCTCATGACTGGTCCCCCCTGCCGTCCTGCGGCGCGCTCGCGCCGCCCAGCGCCTCGGCCGCCGCCCGCTGGTAGCGCAGGACGGCCTGTTCGGCGACGCGCAGGTCGCAGGGCGCGCTCCACAGCATGCGCCGGGCCGCGTCGTACCGCTCGACCAGCAGCGGGTCCTGAGCGAGTCCGTGCCGGGCGACCTTGGCCCGGTAGGCGTCGAGCCGGCCGCGCAGCTCGGCGCGGACCGCGAGCGGCGCGGTGACCGCGGTCAGCGACTCGCGGGCGCGCAGCAGTTCGTCCTCCGCCTTGCGCTCCAGTTCCTCCAGCAGTGGGGAGAGCCGGTGCCAGCGGGCCTGCCTGCGGTACTCGGCCGCGGTGCTCAGCTGCTCGTGGAGCGCGGTCGGCGGCCCGCTGACCACCGGCACCTCGGTCGCGGCGATCTTCGCCAGCACCTCGCCGCGCGCGGCACGGGCCTCGGCGAGGGTGCGGTCCGCCCGCGAGAGGATGTCCCGCAGCCGGATCAGCCGCGCCTCCGCGTCCTGACGCACCGTCAGCACCGCGTCGATCTCCCGCCGTACGTCCTCCAGGGCGCGCGCCTCACGGTCGTACACCGTCGTGTCCGGACGTCCGCCACCGGGCGCGGAACTGCCCGCCGCCGGCACCCAGAAGGCGAGCGGGTCCGAGACGACGTCCTCGCGCAGCCGGGTCAGCGTGCGCGTGATCCGCTCCAGGTCGTCGCCGGCCGGGTGCTCGCCGGGGCGCACCCCCACGGAGTGCGCGAGCTGCCGGGTGCGCTGGAGCTCCTCGGCGAGCAGATCGATCCGCGCGGGCAGCGCCGACCAGACCGCGTCGGCGGCGACGATCACGTCCAGGCTCGTCGCGTACAGCTCGTTCATCCGGTCCACCAGCGCGGACAGCGTGAACGTCTCGCTCAGCCTGCCGGTGCCGCTGTCGGGGACGGTCACGGACGCGCCGCGCAGCAGCCCGGTCAGCTGCGCCAGGTCCTCGCGGCTGGACCAGCGGCGCCGGGCGCGGATCTGCCGGGCACCGCGCAGCGCGGCCGTGTACGCGTCGAAGCACGCCCACAGCGAGGTGATCCGGGCCTCCGCGGCCTGCCAGCGCTCCTCGGTGACACCGGTCAGGGCGGCCCCTTCGAGGAGCCTGCGGCCCGCGTGGTCCTGGAGGGCCAGCAGCGAGGTCTCGATCGCCTCGTGCTCCTGGCCGAGCCGCGCCAGCGCACGGTCCACCTCGTCCCGGTCCATCACCGGCCCGGCGGGGTCCGTGACGCCCATCGATCACCTCTTACTCGCTGTGTGTTCCGGTCGGGTGCGGCTCAACCGCCGTGCAGGTACTGCGGCACGGGCGGTTTCGACGCGGCCGGATCCTTACCCAGTGTCGCCGACAGCCACTTGTCGTACGACGCCTGCCAGCCGTTCGCGCGGTAGTCCACCAGGACGCGGTTGACCCGGCGTACCAGGTCGGTGGCGTCCTTGCGCATCGCCACGCCGTAGTACTCCTCGGTGAACGCCTCACCCTTCAGTGCGACGGTCGGGTCCTGGGCCGCCTGGCTCGCGGCGAGCGCGCCGTCGGTCACCACCGCGTCCACCTCGCCGAGTTGGAGCCGGACCAGGCAGTCGAGCTGGCTGGGGACGGTGGTGGAGATGTCGGTGGAGGCGGGCAGCCGGCCGTCCTTGCGGTCCGCGTCCAGCTTGGTGTGCCCGGTCGAACCGGCCGCCGTGCAGACCTTCTTGTGCGCCAGCGAGCCGTCGTAGCCGGTGATCGCTGCCGACCTGGGGGCGAGGACCTGCTGCCCGGTCTTGAAGTAGGGCGCGGAGAAGGCGACATGGGCGAGCCGGTCGCAGGTGATCGTCATGGTCCGTACGACCATGTCCACCCGCCCGTTCTCGATGGCGGTGATGCGCTGGCTGGTCGGGATGGCCTTGAACTGCACCGCTTCCGGGTCGCCGAGGATGTCCTGGGCGATCCGGTGGACGAGGTCGATGTCGAAGCCCTCCAGCTCCGCGCCCTCGGCGCTGGGGTTGCGGTAGCCCCAGCGGTAGCTGTTCTGGTCGACGCCGACGATCAGCTTGCGCCGGGCGCCCGTACGGGCCTTGATGGCGTCGATCACCGGCCCGTCGGCGCCGGACGGGGCGAGGGTGCGCCGGTGGGCGTCCGCGTCCCGGCAGCCGTCGGCGCGGGCCTGGGTGGCGGTGACGGTCCGCCGGACGGCCCGCTCGGGCACCGGCGTCTGGGTGCACGGCAGCAGCAGGGCGAACGCCAGCGCCAGCGCGCACAGCACCGCCATGGTGGCGACCCCGCCCCAGCCCCGCAGCGAGGCCCGTGCACGTGCCGTGTCCATCGCCCCGCCCCCTGTCACCTGTACTCCGAGAGCCGGCGCCCGACACCGGCGACGGCACCGGCCGCGCCCAGCACCGTGAGTGCGGCCGCGCCGGCCGGCAGCCCGGTCATGGCGTCGCGGCCGTCACCGGCCGCCTGCCGGAACTCGGCCTGCTCGTGGCCGATGGCGCGGACGAGGCTGCGGTCCACGCCGTCGAAGCACTCGCCGGTTGCGCCCTTCGCGCCGATCACCTTGTCGAGCGCCTGCTGGTAGTTGCCGTTCTCGTCCTCGGCCCGCGCCGCGGCGTGGCGCTGCTTCCACACCGCCATGTCGGTCTCGGCCGCCTTGACCGGGGTGGAGCCCTCCCGGTCGTCGGCGAGCCTCGCGGCCTCGGTCAGTCCCTTGCCGAGCACGGCCATGTCCTTGTCGAAGTCGTGGTAGTAGGCGTCGTAGGACGTGCCGCCGACCGTGACGGTCTCGGCGCCGCGCGACACCAGGCTCAGGTTCTCGTTGCCGCGTGCCTTCAGGGACGCGATCCGGGCGTCGTGCAGGACGTTGAGCGACCGGATGCCGTGCTCGTAGGAGCCGTCGAGCCCCGACCGGGCGAACGCGTGCCCCACGACCAGCCACAGCAGGGCGGCGGTGGTCGCGGCGGTCGCGGCGACCAGGCCGTGGTTGAGGACGCGGTGGGTGCGCCGGTACATGCGGTGCTGGGCCCGGCCGAGCGCGGCGAGGGCGAGCACGCCGAGGGTGATCGCCGCCCACGGGTACGGTGTCGCGTCCCCGTAGTCGCCGGTGAGCCGCCGGTTCTCCGTCGAGTAGAGGTCCTCCGCCGCCGGGAGCATCTGCTTCTGCATCTTCTCGTTGGCGTAGCGCAGATAGGCGCCGCCCACCGGGTAGCCCTGCCGGTTGTACGTCCGGGCCCGCTCGACCAGGCCCTTGTACTCCGGCAGCAGCCGGTTCAGCCGGGCGATGGTCGCCTCGGAGGCCGAGCCGGGTTCGGCGTTGGCGGCGGCGGTGACGAGTCCGGTGGCGGCGGTCCTGATGTCCTTCTCGTACCGGTCCCGGGAGTCCGGGGTCTCCTGCCCACCCGCCAGGTAGCCGGTGGAGGCGGCCGTGTTGGCGTCCGCCAGTGACCGGTAGATCCCGGCCGCGCCCGCGCTGAGCGGCTGGCTGCGGTGCAGCACGTCGTCGGCGGCGGCGGACCGGGCACTGGTCTGCCAGGCGGTGACCGCCCCGAACGCGAGGACCAGCAGGGCGAGTACGGCGCCGATCACGCGCAGCCGTCCCGGCTCGGTCGTCGCGGCGGCGCGCAGCCGCTCGGCGCCCTCGGCGAACGCGGTCCGCCGGGTGGGCGGCACCGGCGGGGCGACGGCCACGGGTTCCCCGGGGCGGCCGGCCCGGGCGGGGACCCGGGGGGCGCCGGGAGCAGCGGGAGCGCCGGGTGTGCCGGGCGGACCGTGCGGGCCGGGGGCACCGTGAAGGCCGTTCGCGCCGGCGGGTACGGCCGGGCGGGCCGGTGGTGGCACCGCGCTGCTCTTCGGCGGTTGTGTCACTCGACCTCCCCCGTGGTCATCCGTTCGCCGCCCAGTATCGCCGTCGGCACCGGCGTCCGCACCGGCCTTCACGGGATCTTGATCGGATCGCAGTGTGCCCGGGGGCGTGTGCCGCCGGGCGCACCACCCCCCGGTGAGGAACACGCTGGTAACGGGGGATCGGTTCCCCCCGGGGTGCGGCCGGCACCCCGGGGGGAGCGGTCACCGGGTCGCGTTCTCCCAGTACCCGCGTGCCCGGTCCCCGGCCCCGGCCCCGGCGCCGAGCCGGTCCAGGCCCAGCAGGGCCGCGCCCAGGACCGGGCCGGCCGTGACCACCCGGACGGTGGCCTTGGGGGCGCGGGCGGCCAGCAGTGTGCGGATCGCGTCGTCCAGCCGGGCGTGGCCAGCCGTCAGGACGCTGCCGCCCAGGACGACCGGGGTCTCCTCGGTGAGCAGGTCGAGGCGGGTCAGGGCGACCGTGGCCATGACCGTGACCTCCTCGGCGAGCCGGGTGACGAGCGCGCCGGCCACCGGGTCGCCGGCCGCGGCCGTGGCGAACAGGACCGGGGTCAGCTCGTGGCGGCGGTCGTGCGCGACGTGCTCCAGGTGCAGGGCCTCGATGAGGGCGTACATGGTCGGCAGGCCGAAATGCGCGGGCAGGGTGCGGGACAGGGCGGTCGGTTCGCCGCGCCCGTCCTCCGCCCGGGCCGCGTGCCACAGCGCCTCCTCGGCCAGGCCCCAGCCCCCGCCCCAGTCGCCGGAGATACGGCCGATGGCCGGGAAGCGGGCGGTGCGGCCGTCGGGGCGCATGCCCACGCAGTTGATGCCCGCGCCGCAGACGACTGCCACGCCACGGGGTTCGGCGACGCCCGCGCGCAGGACGGCGAAGGTGTCGTTGCGGACCTCCACCGTCGTGCCCCAGGCCCGTGCGCGCAGCGCTGCCGCCAGGCGCTCCTCCTCCACCGGGAGGTCGGCGTTGGCCAGACAGGCCGACACATGGGTCACGGAGGTCACCCCGGCGTCCGCGAACGCCCGGGTCACCGGCTCCGCCAGCGCGTCCAGCGCCGCCGTCACCCCCACGGCGGGCGGGCGGAAACCGCCGCCGCGGGCCGTGGCCAGGACCTCGCCCGCGGCGGTGACCACGGCCACGTCGGTCTTGCTGTTGCCCGCGTCGACGGCGAGGACCGTCGGCGGTTCGGCTGCGGTCAGGCCCACGCCAGATACTCCCGGTTGTGTGCGATGAGACGGTCGGTGAGGGTCTCGGCGTACGCGTACTGGGCGATCAGGGGATGCGCCAGCAACGCGCGGAAGACGCGGTCCCGGCCGCCGCGCAGCGCCGCGTCCAGGGCCAGGTCCTCGTACGCCGTCACGTTGGCGACCAGGCCCGAGAACAGCGGGTCCAGGGCGGGGACGGGGAGCGGGACCGGACCCGCCGGGCCGACCGCCGCCTGGACCTCGATCACCGCGTCGTCGGGGAGGAAGGGCAGCGTGCCCCGGTTCAGGGTGTTCACCACCTGGTAGGGGCTGCCCCCACCGCCCAGCAGGGCCGCGGCCAGGTCCACGGCGGCCTCCGAGTAGAAGGCGCCGCCGCGCTTGGCCAGCAGGGCCGGCTTCTCGTCCAGGGCCGGGTCGCCGTACATCGTCAGCAGCTCGGCCTCCATGGCGGCCACCTCCGCGGCCCGGGAGGGCTTGGTGGCGAGTTCCCGGACGACCTCGTCGTGCGCGTAGTAGTACCGCAGGTAGTACGACGGGACGACGCCGAGGCGGTCCAGGAGGGCGCGGGGGAGGCGGAGGTCGGCGGCGATCGCCTCGCCGTGCTCCGTCAGCAGCCCGGGCAGGACGTCGTCGCCCTCGGGGCCGCCCAGCCGTACGCCGGTCTCCCACGTGAGGTGGTTGAGGCCGACGTGGCCGAGGTGGAGTTCCGCCGGGGCCAGGCCCAGCAGTGCGGCGAACTTGCGCTGCAAGCCGATCGCCACGTTGCACAGGCCGACCGCCCGGTGGCCCTCCCGGAGCAGGGCGCGGGTGACGATGCCGACCGGGTTGGTGAAGTCGACGATCCAGGCACGCGGGTTGGCGCGGCGGACCCGTTCGGCGATGTCCAGCACGACGGGGACGGTGCGCAGGGCCTTCGCCAGGCCGCCGGCGCCGGTCGTCTCCTGGCCGACGCAGCCGCACTCCAGCGGCCAGGTCTCGTCCTGCTGCCGCGCCGCCTGGCCGCCGACGCGCAGCTGGAGCAGCACCGCGTCGGCCCCGTCGATCCCCGCGTCCAGGTCGGACGTCGTCACGACACGGCCGGGGTGGCCCTGCTTGGCGAAGATGCGCCGGGCCAGGCCGCCGACCAGCTCCAGCCGGTCCGCCGCCGGGTCCACGAGGACGAGTTCCTCCAGCGGCAGGGTGTCGCGCAGGCGGGCGAAGCCGTCGACGAGTTCGGGTGTGTAGGTCGAGCCGCCGCCGACCACGGTGAGTTTCACAGCCAGATCAACCCTTTACTCCGGTGAGGGTGACGCCCTCGACGAACGCCTTCTGGGCGAAGAAGAACACGAGGATCACGGGGGCCATGACGAGCACGGTCGCCGCCATGGTGAGGTTCCAGTCGGTGTGGTGGGCGCCCTTGAAGGACTCCAGGCCGTAGGACAGGGTCCAGGCGCCGGGGTTCTCCGACGCGTAGATCTGCGGGCCGAAGTAGTCGTTCCAGGCGTAGAAGAACTGGAAGAGGGCCACGGCGGCGATGCCCGGCCTGGCCATGGGCAGGACCACCCGGACGAGGGTGCGCAGGTCGCCGCAGCCGTCGACCTTCGCCGCGTCCAGGTACTCGTTCGGGATGGTCATCAGGAACTGGCGCAGCAGGAAGACGGAGAACGCGTCCCCGAACGCCATCGGGACGATCAGCGGCCACAGCGTGCCGGACAGGTCCAGCTGCTTCGCCCAGAACAGGTACATCGGGATGACGACCACCTGCGGGGGCAGCATCATCATCGAGATCACCAGCATGAGTGACAGATTGCGGCCCCGGAAGCGGAACTTGGCGAGCGCGTACGCCACCGGCACCGAGGACACCACGGTCAGGACGGTGCCGAGGCCGGCGTAGACCAGCGTGTTGCGCCACCAGGTGAGGAAGCCGGGGGTGTCGAACACCTTCCGGTAGTTGCCCCACTCCCAGGTGTGCGGGATCAGGTCGCGGCTCAGTGCCTGGCTGTCGCTCATCAGCGAGGTCAGCACCACGAACACGAACGGCAGGGTGAAGAACAGCGCGGCGGCGACGCCGAGGGAGTGGACCGCGACCCACTCCAGCAGCGCCCTGCGGCGGGCGGCGCGCCCGGCCGCGGAGACGGACGGCGCCGGCCGCACGGGCTGGTCCAGTACGTGGGTCATGGTCAGTCACCTGCCTGGATCAGGCCGCCCCGGCGCCGCATCAGCAGCGCGGTGAACGCCATCGACAGGGCGAACAGCACCAGCGCCACCGCGCAGGCCGAGCCGTAGTCGAAGCGCTGGAAGCCGAGGTTGTAGACGAGCTGGGGGAGGGTGAGGGTCGACTTGTCGGGGTAGCCGGGCTCGAACTGGGTGCCCGCGCCCTGGATCACGCCGGAGGCGACCTTCCCGGCGACCAGCGGCTGGGTGTAGTACTGCATGGCCTGGATCACGCCGGTGACGACGGCGAACATCACGATCGGCGAGATGTTCGGCAGGGTCACGTACCGGAACCGCTGCCACGCCGAGGCGCCGTCCAGCTCGGCCGCCTCGTACTGCTCGGTGGGCACGTCCAGCAGCGCGGCCATGAAGATGACCATCAGGTCGCCGATGCCCCACAGGGCGAGCAGGGTCAGCGCGGGCTTGGACCAGGCGGGGTCGCTGAACCAGCCCGGGGCCGGGATGCCGGTCTTCTCCAGGAGCGAGTTGACGGGGCCCGTGCCGGGGTTGAGGAGGAACGCGAAGGCCATGGTCGCCGCGACCGGCGGGGCCAGGTAGGGCAGGTAGAACAGGGTGCGGAAGACGCCCGTACCGGTCTTGATCTTCGTGATGAGCAGGCCGACGCCGAGTCCGAAGAGCACCCGGAGGCTCACCATGACCGCGACCAGCCACAGCGTGTTGCGCAGGGCGGGCCAGAACAGCGGGTAGTGCGCGAAGACGTACGTCCAGTTCTTCCCGCCGGTCCACCGCGGCGGCTGGAAGCCGTCGTAGTGCATGAAGGAGAAGTAGACCGTGGAGAGCAGCGGGTAGGCGAAGAAGACCGCGAAGCCGATGAGCCACGGCGACATGAAGGCGAGCGTGCGCAGGGCCGAGCGCCGGCGCCTGGACGCGAGGGTGACGGTGCTCATCACCGGGCCTGCGCGATGTCCGTGTCGATCTGCGCGGCCGTCTTCCTCAGCCCGGCCTTCAGATCGGTGACCTTGCCGCTCTCGTAGTCGTAGCCGAACTGCTGGATCGTCACCAGGTACACCCCGCCGTTGAGGGAGGCGGGCGTGGTGGTGGAGTGCGGGTTCGCGGCGATGTCCAGGAACGTCTTGAAACGCGGGTCGTACGTGAGCTTCGGGGACTTCAGCGCGGCCAGCGTGGAGGGCACGTTGTGGATGGCGTTGGCGAAACCGACCACCGCGTCCGTGTCCGTGGACATGTACTTCACCAGCTCCCAGGCCGCGTTCTGCTTGTGGCTGGTGGCGGCGATGCCCGCGACGGTGCCGGTGATGTAGCCCTTGCCGTACTCGCCGGCCCGGTCGTCCGGTACGGGCAGCGGGGCCACGCCGATCTCGAAGTCCGGCTTGGCCTCCTCCGCCATGCCGAGCCGCCACTCGCCGTCGAGCTGCATGGCGACCTGGCCGGTGTGGAAGGGGTGCCGGGCGCCCCACTCGTCACCGAGGGTGGACCGGAACCGCTCCAGCCTGCGGAACCCGCCGAGTTCGTCGACGAGCTTCTTCTGGAGCGTGAACCCCCGCTGGAACGCGGGGTCCTTGGCTACCTGGGACTTGCCGTTCCGGTCGAAGTACGTCGGTGAGAACTGGGCGAGGTAGTGCTCGGTGGTGGATTCCCAGCCGTGGTAGTCCGGCATGAACCCGAGCTGCTGGTAACCGTCGCCCTTGCGGACCGTCAGCTTCTTCGCGTCGGCCGTGAACTGAGACCAGGTGCGGGGCGGCGCCGTGATGCCCGCCTTCCGGAAGGCCGTCTTGTTGTAGTAGAGCCCGTACGCGTCGCCGAGCAGCGGGACCGTGCAGCGGTTGCCCTCGAAGCTCGTGTACTCGTTCATCGCCTTCGGGAACGTCGTGCCCGGGTCGATCCGGGACTTCTCGAAGAACGGGTTCAGGTTCACCAGGGCGCCGGAGGAGCAGAACTTGCCCACGTTGTTGGTGGTGAACGAGGAGATCACGTCCGGGGCGTTGCCGCCGCCGGAGCGCAGCGCCTGGTTGATCTTGTCGTCGGTCATGTTGCCGACGACGTTCACATGGATGTTGGGGTGCGCCTTCTCGAAGCCGGCGATCAGCGACCGGACGGCCGTCACCTCGTTCGGCGCGCTCCAGGCGTGCCAGAAGTTGATCGTCGTGTTCTTCGAGGCGTCGTCCGTGGCGCCCGTACCGGACTGCCCGGTGCAGGCGGTGGTGAGCAGGGCCAGCGACGCGGTCAGGGCAAAAGCCGTCTTTCGGACAGTTGAGGGTATGACGTCGGGCATGGCGAGGTCTCCCGGGGCGGGTGGGCGGAACGGAGAGTGCTACCGAGGTGCGGTGGGTGCGGTGGGGCTCAGCGCGAGGTGTCGAAGACCTCGTCGCGGGTGGCGGCGAGCGCGGACTCCAGCGCGCCGCGCAGGACGGGATGTTCGCGGACGTCACCGACGACCAGCCGGGGCCGGGCCGCGGCCAGCTCCTCCAGTTCGGCCTGGACGAGGGCGCGCAGCACCTCGCCGCCGGCCGTCAGGGCGGAGCCGCTGAGGACGACGAGTTCGGGGTCGAGGACGGAGACGAGCGAGGCGAGACCGGTGGCCAGCCGGGTCGCGTAGGTCCGCAGCAGTTCCCGGTGGGGGCCGCCGGCGTGGTCGGCGGCGCGGGCGACGAGCGCGGTGGCGGCCTCGGCGTACGGCCCCGGCGGCACGTCGATGCCGAGTTCGCGGGCCAGCACCGGTACGGCCTGGGAGCCGGCCAGCTCCTGGTAGCCGCCGCTGTTGGCCTTCGTGACCTGCCGGACCAGGGGGGTGCCCGGCACCGGCAGGAAGCCGACCTCGCCCGCGCCACCGGTCCAGCCGCGGTGCAGCCGGCCGCCGAGGACCAGGGCGGCGCCGAGGCCCTCCTGGTTCCACAGCAGCACGAAGTCCGCGTGGTCGCGGGCCGCGCCGAGGCGTTGCTCGGCGATGGCCGCCAGGTTGACGTCGTTCTCGTACTCGACCGGTATCGGCAGTGCCGCCGCGAGTTCGCCGAGGAGGCTGGGGGAGTGCCAGCCGGGCAGGTGGGAGGCGTAGCGCAGACGGCCGGTGCCCGGGTCGAAGGCGCCGGGCGTGCCGATGACCAGCCGGTGCACGTCGGACCGGGCGAGCCCGGCGGCCTTGACGGCACCGTCCAGCGCGTCGGTGACCTGCTGGACGACGGGCCGGGCGGGCCGTCGGCCGGGGGTGGGCAGCCGGTACTCGCCGACGGTGCGGCCGGTGATGTCGGCGACGGCTGCCCGGATGCGGTGCGGGGTGACGTCGAGCCCGGCGGCGTACGCGGCGGAGGGGTCGATCGCGTACAGCTGGGCGTTGGGGCCCGGCCGGCCCTCGCTGGTGCCGGTGAGCCGGACCAGCCCGGCGGCCTCCAGGCGGGCCAGCAACTGGGAGGCGGTGGGCTTGGACAGGCCGGTGAGCTTGCCGATCCGGGTGCGCGACAACGGCCCGTGCTCCAGCAGCAGGTCCAGGGCGGCACGGTCGTTCATGGCGCGCAGGACGCGCGGGGTGCCCGGCGTACCGGCGGTTCCTGCCATGGGGGTCGACACCTGCCTTTCCAGCCGCCCAGCTTTTCAGTGACCGGGGGACGGCGTCCAGTCTTGATCGCCGGCCGCCGGGAGATCACTGTTAGGAAAGTTTCCTATTCGGGTGGGAGGAACGTAAGCCCAGGACGAAGGGGGCGTCAATAGACACCGTCCCCGAGGCAACGGAGTCGTTACCTCGGGGGCATGCGCGGTACGGGCGCCGGGGATCCCGGCCGGCGCCGCCTACCGGCTGGCCTGCGGCCCGCTCAGCCGGTGACGAACGGGGCCGTCTCCAGGGTGGGGTACGGCGCCGGGAGCGGCAGGGGTTCACCGAGGTCGACCTTGGTGTCGGTGCCGTAGTACGCCTCGGTGGGGTCGTCGCCGGGGAGGACCGGTTCCGTGTAGCAGTGGGCCGTCCTGGAGTGACGGTCGACGAGAACGTAGACGGGGACGCCGGCGGCGGCGTAGGCGCGCAGCTTGGGACCGGTGTCCGTCTCGTGGTTGGTGGAGGTGACCTCCCCGACGAGGGCGAGCATGTCGATGGGGTACCAGCCCTTGTGGGCTTTGCGGTACGACTCGTCGAGCTCGGTCGGCCTGCGACGGCGGACGTAGAAGTCCGGCACGACCAGGGCCATGGTCTTGCCGTCTTCGTGTGCGGCGCGGTAGCCGTTACCGATGCCCACGAGGCGGAACCCGGCCGCACGGAACTGGAAACTCAGCTCGAAAGCGCCGTCGTTGTGATCGTCGTTCGGTTGCGGCGGCACGATGGCCGTCCCCTCGATGTACTCGGGTCGAATCGGCATCGAGGTTGCCTCTTCGATCGCGCTCAACAGGTCGATGGGGTCCACCTGCGTCATCACCGGCTCCATGATCGGTTCGGCGCTCATCGCTGGTTCTCCTTGCTGCACTGGTGCCAGGCTAGGGCCTTTCTTCCGGATCAGGCCGGTTTCAGCCGACCGCGCCTCCTGGCCGACCCGAGCGGGCCCTGGTGCGTGCAGCTGCAAGGCGGAGGAGGGAGTCGACGCGGAGCGTCGGCGAGTGACGACAACGCCGCAGATGTGCGTGCCAGGGCCCGCGACGCCGGCAGGATCCGGAAGACAGGCTCTGGGCCCGCGCTGGGGGCCCCGGGAGAACGATGGGGCGGCCGGGGTGCGTTGCGCGTCGGAATGGCCCATTCGTTCACTCGAACGAGCGTGCTGAACCGTTCCGCTACTTCGCCGGCGGCGCCGGACGCTGGGCCGCGATCGGGGCCGTCGCGGCCGCCTGCGGGGAGTCCGCGTTGGCGTACGCCGACGGGGCCGCGACGGAGGCCGTCGGGTCGGGGGTGTTCTCCGCGTCCTCCAGGGCCGTCGCGCCGCCCACGATGCGGATGCTCGCCGCGTCGAACGCCCGCTTGATCCGCCAGCGCAGCTCCCGTTCGACCGTCACCGACTTGCCCGGCATGGTCTTCGCCGAGACGCGGACCACCATGGAGTCGATCAGCACGGAGTCCAGGCCGAGCACCTCGACCGGGCCCCACAGCAGCTCGTTCCAGGGCTCTTCCTTGCTCATCTTCTCGGCGACCTCGTCCAGCGTGGCCCGGACCCGGTCCAGTTCCTCGCTCGCCCGCACGGTCACGTCGACGCCGGCCGTCGCCCAGCCCTGGGAGAGGTTGCCGATCCGCTTGACCTCGCCGTTGCGGACGTACCAGATCTCGCCGCCGTCACCGCGCAGCTTGGTCACACGCAGCCCGACCTCGATCACCTCGCCGGTGGCCACACCCGCGTCGATCACGTCACCGACGCCGTACTGGTCCTCCAGGATCATGAACACGCCGGAGAGGAAGTCCGTGACCAGGTTCCGGGCGCCGAAACCGATGGCCACGCCCGCGACACCGGCGGACGCCAGCAGCGGCGCCAGGTTGATCTTGAAGGTGCCCAGCACCATCAGCGCGGCCGTGCCGAGGATCAGGAAGCTGGCCACCGACCGCAGCACCGAGCCGATCGCCGCCGCCCGCTGCCGCCGCCGCTCGGCGTTGACCAGCAGCCCGCCCAGCGCGCTGCCGTCCACGGCCTGCACGGTCCGGTTCATCCGGTCGATCAGCTTGGTGATCGCCCGCCGCACCACCGCTCTGAGCGAGACCGCCACGATCACGATCAGCAGGATCTGCAGACCCATCGCGAGCCACGTCGACCAGTTCTGTTCGACCCAGCTCGCCGCGTTCGTCGCGCTGTCCTGGGCGTCCTGGAGGGACGGCACGGCCGGCGCCGTGGACTGCGACGGGGACGGGGACGGTGACGGGGACGCGCCGGCGGCCATCAGGGCGATGGGCAGGGACGACACGGCAGGTACCTCCAAGGTGCTGCGCGGTCCGCGCCGGCGGGCGGTCAGGTCACGAAAAGGTCACCGGGCGGACAGAACCACCACACTAACGGGGCATCGTGGGTGCCTCCGGCCGTTCCGCACAGGAGGCGCGCAGGAGAGACACGGCTCACGCGGGCATGAACGGGCGGTGCTCCGGGGGATGCATCAGGTGTGGTCGAAAACACTCCCAGCCCGTTACCGGCACATGGTGGCGCTTCCACCAGGCGTCAAGGGAGACTGACCTCAGATCGTCCCGGCGCGAGCCACGCGCCGCCGACGCCCAAGGAGGCACCCGTGCCGCATGTCCTGGTCCTCAACGCGTCGTACGAGCCGCTCGGTGTCGTACCGCTCCGCCGCGCGCTCGTCCTCGTCCTGGAGAACAAGGCCGTCTCCCTCGAGGAATCCGGCGCCTATCTGCACAGCGCGACAGTCACCCTCCCCGCCCCCAGCGTGGTCCGGCTCAAGCGGTTCGTGCGGGTTCCCTACCGGGGGCCCGTCCCTCTGACCCGGCGGGCGCTCTTCGCGCGCGACGGGGGCCGGTGCATGTACTGCGGTGGCATCGCAACCAGCGTCGACCACGTCATCCCGCGCAGCCGCGGGGGCAAGCACGTCTGGGACAACGTGGTGGCCTCCTGCCGCCGCTGCAACCACGTCAAGGCCGACCGCCACCTGGTCGAGCTGGGCTGGCGGCTGCGCCACAAGCCGGCCCCGCCCTCGGGCCTGGCCTGGCGCATCATCGGCACCGGGCACCGGGATCCGCGCTGGCTCCCCTACTTGCAGCCGTACGGCGCGGACGACGCGCTGGCCCGGATCGACGGCATCTCCGCCTAGGCGGGCAGCGCCGGTGTCAGCCGCGGGGCCCCTCGGGACGGGCGCCCCGCACGGCGTACCCGGCCGCGCCCAGCGCGAACGCCGTCGACGCCGCCGCCCACGCACCCGGCTGCGCGCCCGGTTGCACCGGCCACGCCCACACCGTGGCCGCGCGGCCGTGGGCGCCGTGGGAGCCCAGGTACACCGCGGTGACGTAGCCGAACGCGGGCAGCCAGCTCGCACGGGCGCCCAGCAGGACGGCCGCCGCCGCGGTGATCCCCGTACATCCCAGGGTGTTGCGCAGCACCGCCGGCGGCCCGAAGGTCCCCGTGTGGCCGAGCACGGCCGGCACCAGCAGCAGCGCGGCCAGCGCGGTCAGGGCCGCCAGCTGCGTCAGCCGGCGCGGCCACCACGGCCGTACGGCGGTGCGGTCCAGTTCGTCCGAGGCGCTGTACAGGCTCGTCCCGATCACCGCCGACGCCAGCAGCGGCGCCAGGGCGACGACCGGCACCCGGCGGTCGGGATCGAGGTAGGCGTCCAGCCGGCCGGCCGCCCACACCGCGAAGGCGGCCGTGGCAGTGAGCGCGGCCAGGGCCAGGGGCAGTGCCCGGGAACGGGCGTGGAGCAGCGGTCCGTGGAGCGTCGTCACAGTGCGGGAATCCCCTTCGTACGGCAGGCCGTCCGGGCCGCGAAGTACGCCGACAGCCACGCGCGGCGCTCGTGCTCGTCCATTCCGGCCAACCCGGCCCGCGCGGCGCGGGTTTCGCGCAGCCAGGCGTCATGGGGCTCGGGCCCGTCGAGGCGGTCCCGCACCGGGCTCGGCGCGAGGTAGTGCCTCACCGCGTCGTCCGCCGTCAGCACCCGGCCGGACAGTTGCTCGTCCGGGCAGTCGCCGCGCAGCACCAGCGCACCGGCCGCCTCCCACGCGTACTGCTCCGGATCGGTCAGCCGCCCCCGCACGGCCGACCAGCCGAGCGGCGTGACCGCCGGCAGCGCCGCCTCGTCGGCGCGCGGGGCGCCTCCGTGGTCCGCCCAGCGCACCGGCAGGTTCCGCACGCCCGCCAGCTTGTCCGTGACCCCCGACAGGGCATCGCTGATCTGCGGAAGCATCCCGCCGTACCGGGCGTTCACGCACACCGCCGGGGTGCGGGAGGTGTCGCACACCTGGCGCCGGGTCAGCGGATCGGGGTGCCACAGGCCGTCCCCGCTCTGCGCGAGCGGCGTCCCGGCGGCCAGCGCGGCGGCCAGCGGCAGCAGGGCCACCGCCCGGCGCCGGGCCGCGTATGCCAGCACGGCGGCGCAGGCCAGGCCGCCCGTCCACACCGCCATCGCCCACGGCTGCCACCACACCGGCAGCTCCCCGACTCCGGCCAGGGCGGCGGGACTCAGCGCGCGGCCGGCCGCCGGGCCGTCGGCCGCCAGGACGCCCAGCCCCACGTACCCGGTCATCGCCAGCAGCGGAGCCGCCAGCCGCGTGGGTACGGCCCGCCCCACCACGTGTCCGGCCAGCGCACTCGCCGCGACGGCGGCCGCGTCCCCCGGCAGCAGGGCCAGGTGCGGCCGGTCACCCCGCGCACAGGGCCAGGTGGCGAGGAGCGCCACGGCCGTCGTGACCAGATAGCCGGCGACCGCCCAGAACGCGACGGGCAGGGCGGCGAGCAGCAGACGGGCCAGCGGAGTGCGTGCGGTCGTCGTCCACAGCTCCTCGGTACGGCGCCGCCGCTCCCGGCCGCCCTGCCAGCAGCCCGCCGCCGCGGCCAGCGGAACCGTGAGCAGCAGCGCGGTGTGCGTCTGGACGGCCGTCTCCGACCAGCCGCCCTGCCAGCGGTCCGCCGTCCCGGACAGCATCGCCCCGTCCGTCAGCAGCACCGCGGCCCCGGCCCACGGCGCGAACCCCCGCACCCCCTCGGTCCGCACCGGATGCGGCGCCCGCACGCGAGCCTCCCGGGTGATGACCGGCGTCCTCACACCGCCTCCCGGGCGCCCGCGGTACGGTGCGCCCGCAGCGCCGCCGTGTACCCGCGCTCGATCGGGTGGTCGCCCGGCCCGCCGGCGGACTCACCGAGCAGGCTGAGCGCACGGGGCGTACCGCGGTAGGCGATCCGGCCCCCGTCCAGCAGGGTGACCCCCGTGCAGGCGGCGGCCACGTCCTCCACCAGGTGGGTGGAGACCACCACGGTCGCCGTGACCCCCAGCTCGCGCAGCAACTCCCGGAACTCCACCCGCTGCTCCGGGTCCAGACCGGCGGTCGGTTCGTCCAGCAGCAGCAGCGCGGGGTCGTTCACGATGGCCTGCGCGATCCCGACCCGGCGGACCATGCCGCCCGACAGCGTCCGGATCCGCGCGTCGGCACGGTCCCCGAGGCCCACCGGGCCACGGCCCGCTCCACGGCCGCCGGCACCCGCGCGGCCGGCACCTCCTTCAGCCAGGCCATGTACGCCACGAACTCCCGTACGGTGAAGCCCGGGTAGTAGCCGAACTCCTGCGGCAGATAGCCGAGCCGGCGCCGCACCCCGGTCCGGCCGCGCCGGCCGGCGACGTCCTCACCGAGCAGCTCCACCCGCCCGGCGTCCGGCCGCGCCACCGTGGCCAGCACCCGGATCAGCGACGTCTTCCCCGCTCCGTTCGGCCCGAGCAGCCCGTGCACACCGGTGCCCAGCGTCAGGTCGAGCGAGTCGAGGGTCAGGGTCTTGCGGTGCCGGACCCGCAGGCCGGTCACACGGAGCGAACTCACAGTCTCTCCAGGATCAGGATCAGGAACAGGGGGAGGGCGTGCCGCGGGCCGGAACCGGGGGAGGTGCGCGCCGAGGGCCGCGCGGTGGACGCCGTCACGGGCGCAGTGGGCGGTCGTACACCGGGCGGCGCGCCAGCAGCAGGACGGTGCTCAGCGCGGCCGCCGCCGCCCACCCGCTCTGCGCGGCGGCCCCGTCCAGGCATCGGGACAGTTGACCGGCCAGCCGCGCGGTGGCCGCACCGCCCGGTGCCGTGACCGGCGCTGCCAGCACGGCGAGCAGCCAGCCGCCCCCCGTCACCCCGGCCGCCGTCCGGCACCCGGTGAAGGAGGCCAGGGTCAGCGTGGCCAGCGCCAGCGCCAGCCCGGGCAGCAGCCAGGCCGCCGCGGCCGGGGCGCCCGAGGCGGGCAGCAGCAGCCCGGCCAGGGTCAGCAGCGGCAGGCTCACCGCGAGCACGGCGACCGTACGGGTCAGCGCCAGCCGCAGTCCGCCGCCCGGTGTGGCCGCGGCCACCTCGTGCAGCGGATCGGCGTGCGGCCCGTAGGACAGGGCCACCCCGGCGACCGGCACCAGGGGGGCGACCGCCAGCAGCAGCGCCCGCGCCCCCGGGTACCCGGCCCCGTACGCCAGGACCAGCGCACCGACGGCCACCGCCACCACGGCCGGCAGCCACGCCCCGCGCACGGCGGGCCCGGCGGCCCACAGCAGCCGCAGGAACCGCGACGGCACGGTCCGCCCGAAGGCCCGGCCGGCCCACGGCAGCCGCAGGAACCTGGACGGCCCGGTCCGCCGGGGAGCCCGGCCGGCCCCCGGGTCCTCCGCCACGTCCGCGCCCGGCACCGCAGCCGCTGCCCGCGCGGCCACGGCCGGCTGCCACCCCCCGCGCACGGCGGGCCCGGCGGCCCACGGCAGCCGCAGGAGCCGGGACGGCACGAACCGCGGCGGCGCGACCGATGGCGCGAACCGCGACGGCGCGCATCGTGACGGCGCCGTCTGCCCGGACCTCCAGCCAGCGCGCGGTTCCGGTGCCGCGCCCGCCTGCCACGCCGGGCCCGGCTCCGGCACCTCCGCCGGCCCCCGCACCGGCCCCCGCACGGGCGCCGGTTCCGGCACTGACGTCCGTGCCTGCGCCGCCAGTTCCGGCAAGGCTGCCCGTGCCTGCGCCGCCGGTTCCGGCACGGCTGCCGGTGCGTGCGCCCGTTCCGGTACTGCCGTCCGCGCCCGCGTCGGGTCCAGTACCGCCGCTCGTACCTGGGCCAGCACCGTCCCCGCCGCCGTACCGCGTACCGCGGCCGACACCCGGGACGCGCAGCCCGTGCAGGTCTCCACGTGCTTCTCCAGGGACCACGCCTCCGCTTCCGGCAGCGCGCCCTCGGCGTAGCGGGTCACGAGGTCGTCGCAGGCGTGCCAGGGCCGCCTGTCGGGGTGCGTCATGCCGTGCCTCCCACCGGGGACGGGTTCAACCGGTCGAGGGCGTCGCGCAGTTCCGCGCGGGCGCGCCGCGCCCGGGACTTGACCGTGCCCTCCGGGATACCGAGCAGCCGGGCCGCCTCACGGGTGTTCAGCCCGTCGACGACCGTCGCCCGCAGCACCTCGCGCAGCTCGGGGGAGATCCGGTCGAGCGCGGTGCCGACATCGACGTACTCCAGTCCCGCCAGCACCCGGTCCTCGGCGGACGGCGCGGCGGCGGGCTCGTACCGGCCGGGGAACCCGGGCTCCGGCGGCGGTCCCGCGACCCGCTCGGCCCGTTCCTGCGCCCGCCGCGCGTCGACCAGCCGGCGCGCGGCGATCGTCCACAGCCAGCCGCCGGCCTCCTGCCCGCGATGCCCGGCCGCGGACCGCCACACCGTGACGAACGTGTCCTGGAGCACCTCCCGCACCACCTCCGGATCGGCGCACCGCCGGGTCAGCCGCGCGTGCAGCCACCCGGCGTGCCGGTCGTACAGGGTGCCCATCGCCGCCGCGTCGCCCCGTGCCACCGCCCGCAGCAGGGCCGCGTCCCCGCCGCTCGCGTCGTCGTCCTCCCGCTGGCCCCCCATGGGGCGGAACAGTCTCACACCCCCTCTATCGGTCGGCCGGCCGGAACCGGATCACCCCGGCACCGGCCCGGTGCCGCGCGTGGCGACGGCGTCACGGGGTAGGCCTGCCCGTAACCCGTCCACAGCCGTAGCTCCGGCGCACCGACAAGGAGGCCTCCGTGGCCGCACCGGCTCTCTCGATCCCGGCCCAGATCCCGGCCCAGTGCAAACCCGTGGCGGAGCCCTCCGCCGAGACCGACGCCGCATGGCTGTCCGCCTCCAGCTCCGAGACCGCGTACGCGCAGACACCGCTGACCAGCGAGCCGCCGCTGCCCGACGCCGAACCCCTGACCAGCGAGCCCCCGCTCGCCGAGACCGTCCCGCCGAGCAGCGAGTCCGACCCGGTCCCGGCCTCCTTCGCACCGGGGCTGTAGATGGCCGCGGCGCCCGACGAGCACCCCGCGCCCGACCTCGCCCGGCTCGCCGAGCTGCACGGGGTCGCCACCTCCTACCGCCCCGCTCCCGACCGCATCGTCCAGGTCTCCGCCTCCGCCGTCACCGCCGCGCTGGCCGCCCTCGGCGTCGACGCGGCCGGCCCGGACGCCGTACGCACCGCCCTCGCCGCGCGCGAACGTGAGCTGCGCGAACGCCTGCTGCCCCCGACCGTGGTCCAGTGGGCCGGCGCCGAACCGCCCGCCGCCCTCACCGCCCTGCCCGCCGGCACCCGGCTGCGCGTCCTGACCGAGGACGGGGAGGAACGCGAGAACACCGCGGACCTGCCCCTGGGCGTGCACCACCTCACCGCCACCGCCCCCGACGGACGGACCGGGACGGCCCACCTCGTCACCGCCCCCGACCGGCTGCCCGCCCCGCCCGGCCGCTCCCACGGACTCCTCGTCCAGCTGTACTCCCTGCTCTCCCGCCGCTCCTGGGGCATGGGCGACCTCACCGACCTCGCCGAGCTGGCCGGCTGGGCCGGACGCACCGCCGGCGCCGGCTTCGTCCAGGTCAACCCGCTGCACGCGGCCGTACCCGGGGCACCCACCGATCCCTCCCCGTACCGCCCGTCCTCCCGGCGCTTCCCCGACCCCGTCCACCTGCGCGTCGAGGACGTACCCGAGTTCGCCTACGTACGGGACCGCGACCGCCTGCACACCGTGCTGGAGCGGGCCGACCGGCTGCGCGCCGACGTCCTCGACAAGGGCGCCCTCATCGACCGGGACGCCGTGTGGGAACTGAAGCGGGAGGCACTGGAACTCGTCCTCCAGGTCCCCCTCGCCCCCGGCCGGCAGGCCGCCTACGACGCCTTCCGCGCCGCCCACGGCCAGGCCCTCGACGACCACGCCACCTGGTACGCCCTCACCGAGGTCCACGGCCCCGACTGGCAGCACTGGCCGGACGGGCTGCACGACCCCCGCTCCGCCGCCACCGCCCGCGCCCGCGGCGATCTCGCCGATCGCGTCGACTTCCACGCCCGCCTCGCCTGGCTCACCGACGGCCAGCTGCGCACCGCCCAGCGCGCCGCCCGCGAGGCCGGCATGTCCGTCGGGATCGTGCACGACCTCGCCGTCGGCGTGCACCCCTCCGGCGCCGACGCCTGGGCCCAGCAGGACGTCTTCGCCGCCGGCATGTCCGTCGGCGCGCCACCGGACGCCTTCAACGCCCGCGGCCAGGACTGGGGTCTGCCGCCCTGGCGTCCCGACCGGCTGGCCGCCTGCGGCCACGCCCCCTACCGGGACCTGCTGCGCGCCCTCTTCCGCTACGCCGGCGCCCTGCGCATCGACCACGTCATGGGCCTGTTCCGGCTGTGGTGGATCCCCCAGGGCAGCCCGCCCACCGAGGGCACCTACCTCCACTACGACTCCGACGCCATGCTCGCGATCCTCGCCCTGGAGGCCACCCGCGCCGGGGCCGTCGTGATCGGCGAGGACCTGGGCACCGTGGAACCCGGCGTACGCGAGACACTGGCCCGGCGCGGGGTCCTCGGCACCTCCGTGCTCTGGTTCGAACGGGACTGGGAGGGCGACGGCCGCCCCCTGCCCCCCGAACGCTGGCGCGCCGACTGCCTGGCCACCGCCACCACCCACGACCTGCCGCCCACCGCCGCCCGGCTCACCGGCGACCACGTCGACCTGCGCGACCGCCTGGGCCTGCTGACCCGCTCGGCGGCCGAGGAACGCGCGGAGGTCGCCGCCGACACCGCGGAGTGGCTCGCCCTGCTCGGCAGCCTCGGCCTGCTGGACAGCCCGGCGGCCGGACCGCCCGGCTCCGACGAGGAGGAGGAGATCCGCGCCGTCCACCGCTTCCTGCTGCGCACCCCCGCCCGCCTGATCGGCGTCTGGCTCCCGGACGGCATCGGTGACCGCCGCCCGCAGAACCTCCCGGGCACCTGGTACGAGTATCCGAACTGGCGCCTGCCGATCGCGGACTCCGAGGGCCGGCCGGTACCCCTGGAGGAACTGGTGGCCTCCCCACGGCTGCGGGGACTGCTCGGCATACTGCGCGAACCCGGCCCCTCCGCACAGTGACGACGGAGCCGGCACCCGGCCGCGGCGGAGCCCCGGGACGGCGGTCCCCGGGCCTCCGCGGACGGCGGTCCCCAGGGCTCCGCGGACGGCGGTCCCCGGGGCTCCGCCGGGCGGACGCCCGGGCCGCTAGCGGCACCCCGGGCGCGCACACTCCACGGCCGTTCGCTAACTTGGCACCGTGGACAAGAACAACGCCCTGCGCGCCGGCGCCCTGGCCGCCGGTACGACGCTGATGATGCTGCTCATGTCGTCCCCCGCGTTCGCGCTGGCCCGCGACGACGGTGACGACCCCGGCAAGGGCCTGAGCGTCATCGAGACGCTGGGCCTGTACGTCTTCGCCCCGCTGGCGCTGTTCGCGGTGATCGCCGGTCTGGTGATGCTGCTGGACAAGACGCGGGCCAAGAAGGACACCACCTCGTCCAACATCGACATCAAGCCCGACGCCCAGGCCCAGGCGAAGGCCTGAGCTTCGGCGAGCCGAGGCCTGACCGGGCTCACCGGTCCTGTCGCCGGGGGCGCCCGTCCTCCCCGCCGGTACGCGCGCACGCCGTACCCGGGGGAGACCGGCGCCCCCGGCGTTCTCCGTCACCGGCCGGCCGGGCCGGGCCGGGCCGGTCAGGGATGCGGCGCGGTCAGATACCGCTGCACCGTCGGCCCCAGCCACGCCACCAGCTCCTCACGGGTGAGCTCCCGGGCCGGCGGCAGCCGCAGCACATAACGCGTCAGGGCCAGCCCGAGCAGCTGCGCGGCGCACAGCGCGGCCCGCGCCGGGGCCTGCTCGGGATCGGGACACACCTGCCGGGCCACGGGCAGCAACTGCTCCCGGAAGATGCCCTGCATCCGCTCGGCCCCGGCCTGGTTGGTGACACCGACCCGCAGGACGGCCCTCAGCTCCTCGTTCCCCTCCCACAGGCCGAGGAAGTGGCCCACCAGCGCACGGCCCACCTCCTCGCACGGCACACGCGCCAGGTCGGGCAGCCGCAGATCGAGCGTGACGGCCGCGGCGAACAGTCCCTCCTTGCTGCCGAAGTAGCGCATCACCATGGACGGGTCGATCCGCGCGTCGGCGGCGACGGCCCGGATGGTGGCCCGCTCGTAGCCGTCGGCGGCGAAGCGCTCGCGGGCGGCGGCGAGGATGGCGGTACGGGTGGCGTCGGAGCGGCGGGGCCGGGGGGCCGACTGGTTCTCCTGGATGCTGGCCGTCATGGGGACGAGCGTAAGCCAACGGGTGTGGGCCAACAAGTGTTGACCGGTGCTGTGGGGCGTTCTACGCTTGCCAACAAGCGTTGACCCACGGACGTTGACCCACGGACGTTGACCAACGGAGGTAGGCCAACGGTCGATTGCCCGCGGGTGTTGGCCCCACAGGTGGTGACCACGGATGTCGACCACGGGTGTTGGCCCACCGCTGTGGGCAAACGGACGTTGGCGGCGCGATCCGGGCACCGAGCGTTGGCCAACAGACGTTGGCACCCAGGAGGCCACCATGACCGGCACCACGGGAAAGACCACCACCGGCAAGACCGTCACGGGAGCCGCCCCGGACACCCCGGGCATGCCGGACGGCACCGCCACCCCCCGCATCCTCGTCGTCGGCGCCGGCCCCACCGGTCTTCTCCTCGCCGGTGACCTCGCCACCGCCGGCATCCCGGTCACCGTCCTGGAGAAGCGCCCCCACCGGATCAGCAACCTCTCCCGCGCCTTCGTCCTGCACGCCCGCACCCTCGAACAGCTCGACGCCCGCGGCCTGGCCGACGAGCTGGAGGCCCTCGGGCAGCCCCTCGACCGGCTCGGCCTCTTCGGCGGGCTCACCATCGACCTCACCGGCCTCCACTCCCGTTTCAACCACCTCCTCGTCCTCCCGCAGTACGAGGTGGAGAAGGTGCTGGAGCGGCGCGCTGTCGAGGCGGGCGCCGACATCCGCTACGAGACGGAGCTGACCGGCCTCACGCAGGACGCGACCGGTGTGACGGTCCTGACCCGCGGACCGGAAGGGCGCACGCAAGGGGATGCGGACGGGCCCGCGGACGGGCCCGCGGACGGGCCCGCGGACGGGCGTGCGGAGACCTTCCGGGCCGCGTACGTCGTCGGCGCCGACGGCATGCGCAGCGCCGTGCGGCAGGCGGTCGGGCTGCCCTTCCCGGGCAGGTCGGTGATCCGCTCCGTCGTCCTCGCGGACGTCAGGCTCGCCGAACGGCCCCCGACGGTGCTCACCGCCAACGCCGTGGGTGACGCCTTCGCCTTCCTCGTGCCCTTCGGCGACGGTTACTACCGGGTGATCGGCTGGAACCGCGCCCGCGACGTGCCGGACGGCGAGCCGCTGGACCTCGAGGAGGTCAGGGAGACCGTTCGCCTCGCGCTCGGCCGGGACTTCGGCATGCACGACGCCCGCTGGATGTCCCGCTTCCACAGCGACGAGCGGCAGGCGCCGGCGTACCGGGCGGGGCGGGTCTTCCTCGCCGGGGACGCCGCGCACGTCCACACGCCGGCCGGCGGTCAGGGTTTGAACACCGGGCTCCAGGACGCGGCGAACCTGAGCTGGAAGCTCGCGGCGGTCGCGGGCGGTCACGCCGACCCCGCACTGCTCGACAGCTACCAGGGGGAACGGCATCCCGTCGGCAGGACGGTGCTGCGCAGCAGCGGCGGGATCGTCCGCCTCGCCATGGCCAGGCGCCCCTGGACGCTGGGGGCCCGCGCGGCCCTCATCGCGTTCCTCGGCGCGGTCGGCCCGGTGCGGCGCAGGGTCGTCGGCCAGGTCACCGGCATCGGATACCGCTACCCGGCACCGCGCGGCGCCCACCCGCTCACCGGCGCCCGTGTCCCGGACGTCGCCCTCGCCGGCGGCGGCCGGCTCCACGAGGCGCTGCGCGGCGGCCGGTTCGTACTGATCACGCCGGAGCCGTACGAGGCGGGGCCCGGACGCGCGGACCGGCTGGCCGTGGCGCGGTGGGCGAGCGGCCGTCGTACGACCGTGCTGGTGCGCCCCGACGGATACGCGGCCTGGGCCGCCGACGCGGCCACCCCGGCGCGGACCGCGGCGGCCCTCGCCCGGCACCTCGGCCCCACCGCCTGACGCCGGGGCACCTCGGCCCCACCGCCTGACGCCGGGGCACCTCGGCCCCACCGCCTGATGCCGGGCGGCGGCTATTCGGACGTCGCGTCGAGCAGTGCCCGCAGCAGGCCGGCCAGGTGATCGGCCTGTTCGGTGCTCAGCGCGGACAGGGCGGCGTTCTCCTCCGCCAGACCCGCGCCGACCGCCTCGTCGATCAGCCGCAGCCCCTCCTCGGTGAGGGTCACCTGGAGGCCGCGCCGGTCGTGCGGGTCGGGGGAGCGGCGCAGCAGGCCGGCCCGTTCCAGCTTGTCGAGGCGGCCGGTCATCCCACCGGTGGTCAGCATGAGGGTGGCAGAGAGCTCGCGGGGCGAGAGGGTGTACGGCTCGCCGGAGCGGCGCAAGGTGGCGAGGACGTCGAACTCGCCGCGGGAGATGCCGTACGGCTTGTACGCCCCCTCCATGCGGTCGCCCATCGCGCGCGAGAGCCGGAAGATCCGGCCGAACACCTCCATCGCCCGGGTGTCCAGGTCGGGCCGCACCCGCGCCCACTGCTCGGTGATCACGTCGACGGGGTCCGCTGGCTGTTGCTGCATGGGCGAAGTATCGGCCTGCTTCCACTCGTCCGCAAGAAACTGGCCCACAAGAATCTGGAACATGAGTAAGCCGCTTGACACTAAGTAGCTCACGACTAAGCTAATCACTGCTGATCCAACCGGATCCGTCACCGCCTCACCGGAAGGGGCCCTCCCATGGCCACCCGCCGCCCGGGCAGCAGCGCCGTCATCGCCGTCACCGCACTCGCGCCCATCTCCTGGGGCACGACCTACGCGGTCACCACCGAGTTCCTGCCGCCGGACCGCCCCCTGTTCACGGCGCTGACGCGGGCCCTGCCGGCGGGCCTGCTGCTGCTCGCCCTCACCCGGGTGCTGCCGCGCGGCACCTGGTGGGTGAAGGCGGCCGTGCTCGGAGCCCTGAACATCGGCGCCTTCTTCCCGCTGCTGTTCGTGGCGGCGTACCGGCTGCCCGGCGGGACGGCCGCGGTCGTCGGCTCCGCGGGACCGCTGTTCGTCGTCGGGCTCTCGGCGCTGCTGCTCGGGCAGCGGCCGGCCCTGCGCACGCTGCTCACCGGGCTGGTGGCCGCGTTCGGCGTCAGTCTCGTCGTACTGCGGGGGGCCGGCGCGCTCGACCTCACCGGCGTCCTCGCGGCCGTCGCCTCCACGGGCTCCATGGCCGCCGGAACGGTCCTGACCAAGCGCTGGGGCCGCCCCGACGGTGTCGGCCCGCTGGCGCTCACCGGCTGGCAGCTCACCGCCGGCGGCCTGCTCATCGCACCGGTCGCGCTGCTGGCCGAGGGCGCCCCGCCCGCCCTCGACGCCCCGGCCGTCGGCGGCTACCTCTACCTCGCCCTGGCCAACACGGCCGTCGCCTACTGGCTCTGGTTCCGCGGCATCGGCCGGCTCACCGCCACCCAGGCCGGCTTCCTCGGTCCCCTGTCCCCGCTGACCGCGGCGGTCGTCGGCTGGGCGGCCCTCGGCCAGGCGCTCACACCGGTGCAGATCGCGGGCATGGCCCTGGCGACCGGAGCGACCCTGGCCGGACAGTTCACGGGCGACCGACGCCACCGCCCGTCCGCTCCCGCCGGGAACACCGCTCCCACCGGGAACACGGGCCACGCGACCACGACGGCCCTGCCGGTCCCGGCACCGCGAGGCTGAGGACGACGAGAAGCCCCGGCCGGGCGGTGGGCCGGGGCTGCGCCGATGGGAAAGCGCGAGGGCGCCCGGTGTCACACCGGGCGCCCTCGAGGTGTTATTCGGCTGCCGAAGCGTCGGCCGCCTGGGCTCGCAGGGCGCGTTCGACGCCCGAGCGGGCCTCCGAGACGAGTCGGCGCAGGGCCGCGTTCGGCTCGGCCTCGGCCAGCCAGGTGTCCGTGCGGGCCAGGGTCTCCTCGGAGACCTGGACCGACGGGTACAGGCCGATGGCGATCTGCTGGGCGATCTCGTGCGAACGGGAGTCCCAGGCGTCCTTGACGACCTCGAAGTACCTGTCCGCGTACGGCGCGAGCAGCTCGCGCTGGTCGGTCTGGACGAAGCCGCCGATCACGGCCTCCTGCACGGCGTTCGGCAGCTTGTCGGAGTCGATGACCGACGCCCACGCCTCCGCCTTGGCCTCGGCGGTGGGCCGGGCCGCGCGGGCGGTGGCCGCGTGGCGCTCGCCGGCCGCCGTCCGGTCCCGCTCGTACTCGGCCGCGATCTCCGCCTCGTCGTACCGGCCGACGGCCGCGAGCCGCTGGACGAACGCCCAGCGCAGCTCGGTGTCCACGGCCAGGCCCTCCACCGTCTGCGTGCCGTCCAGCAGCGCCTCCAGCAGGTCCAGCTGCTCCGGGGTGCGCGCGGTCGCCGCGAACGCCCGCGCCCAGGCCAGCTGATGGTCGCTGCCCGGCTCGGCCGCGCGCAGGTGCGCCAGGGTGGCGTCGGTCCAGCGGGTCAGCAGGGCCTCGCGGGCGGCCGGGGCGGCGTACAGGTCGATGGCCAGCTTGACCTGGCGGTGCAGCGACTGCACCACGCCGATGTCGGACTCCTTGCCGATGCCGGACAGCACGAGGGCGAGGTAGTCACGGGCGGCCAGCTCGGCGTCCCGCGTCATGTCCCAGGCCGACGCCCAGCACAGGGCGCGCGGCAGGGACTCCGCGAAGTCGCCGAGGTGCTCGGTGACCGTCCTCAGCGACTCCTCGTCCAGGCGGACCTTGGCGTAGGACAGGTCGTCGTCGTTGAGCAGGACGACCGCCGGACGGGGCCTGCCGGCCAGCTGCGGTACGTCGGTCAGCTCCCCGTCGACGTCCAGCTCGATCCGCTCGGTGCGCACGAGCTTGCCGGAGCCGTCGAGGTCGTACAGGCCGACCGCGATGCGGTGCGGGCGCAGGGTGGGCTCGCCCTTGGCGCCGGCCGGGAGCGCCGGGGCCTCCTGGCGGACGGCGAAGGAGGTGACGGTGCCGTCGGCGCCGGTGGTGATCTCGGGCCGCAGGATGTTGATGCCGGCCGTCTCCAGCCACTTCTTGGACCAGGTCCTCAGGTCGCGGCCGGAGGTCTCCTCCAGGGCGCCCAGCAGGTCGGACAGGCGGGTGTTGCCGAAGGCGTGCCGCTTGAAGTACGCCTGCACGCCCTTGAAGAACTCGTCCTCGCCGACGTACGCGACGAGCTGCTTGAGCACGCTCGCGCCCTTGGCGTACGTGATGCCGTCGAAGTTGACGAGGACGTCGTCCAGGTCGCGGATGTCCGCCATGATCGGGTGCGTGGACGGCAGCTGGTCCTGCCGGTACGCCCAGGTCTTCATCGAGTTGGCGAACGTGGTCCACGAGTGCGGCCACCGGGAGCCCGGCGCGGCGGCCTGGCAGGCGATGGAGGTGTAGGTGGCGAACGACTCGTTCAGCCACAGGTCGTTCCACCACTCCATGGTGACCAGGTCGCCGAACCACATGTGGGCCAGCTCGTGCAGGATCGTCTCCGCGCGCACCTCGTACGCCGCGTCGGTCACCTTGGAGCGGAAGACGTACTGGTCGCGGATGGTCACCGCGCCGGCGTTCTCCATGGCGCCCGCGTTGAACTCGGGCACGAACAGCTGGTCGTACTTGGCGAACGGGTACGCGTAGTCGAACTTCTCCTGGAACCAGTCGAAGCCCTGCCGGGTGACCTCGAAGATCGCGTCCGAGTCGAGGAACTCGGCGAGCGAGGGCCGGCAGTAGATGCCGAGCGGCACGCTGCGCCCGTCCTTCTCGTACACGCTGTGCACGGAGTGGTACGGGCCGGCGATCAGCGCGGTGATGTACGTCGAGATCCGCGGGGTCGGCTCGAAGACCCAGACGTTGTCCGCCGGTTCGGGCGTCGGCGAGTTGGAGATGACGGTCCAGCCGTCGGGCGCCTTCACGGTGAACTGGAAGGTGGCCTTCAGGTCCGGCTGCTCGAACGAGGCGAAGACCCGGCGGGCGTCCGGCACCTCGAACTGGGTGTAGAGGTAGGCCTGGTCGTCCACGGGGTCGACGAAGCGGTGCAGACCCTCGCCGGTGTTGGTGTAGGCGCAGTCCGCGACCACCCGCAGGACGTTGCGCCCCTCCAGCAGCTCCGGCAGCGCGATCCGCGAGTCGGCGAAGACCTCGGCGGGGTCCAGGTGGTCACCGTTGAGGACCACCTCGTGGACGGCCGGGGCCACCAGGTCGACGAACGACCCGGCGCCGCCGCGGGCCACGTCGAAGCGCACCGTGGTCATGGACCGGTAGGTACCGCCCTCCTGCGCGCCGGAGAGGTCGAGATCGATCTCGTACGAGTCAACGGTGAGCAGCTCGGCCCGCTGCTGCGCCTCTTCGCGAGTCAGGTTTGTGCCAGGCACGCGGTCATCTCCTCGTTATGGGTAGGTCGCGCCATCCTTCCATGCGATCCACACACGATGCGATGTCCCCGCCCCGCCGGCCGGTGGCGGTTGCGGGCCGTGACGCGGCGGAGCCGGACGGGTACGGGGACCCGCCCGGCTCACGGCCCGCGTTCAGTTCAGCACGATCACCACGACACCGCTGCCGACACCGCTGGGGAAGAAGTTCCCGTTCTGGAAACGGTTGCCGAAGTTGTCGCAGTTGTCGAACCAGCCGTTGCCGCGGTCGAAGCAGCCACGGTTGGTGGGCACGTGGGCCGGGGTGGCTGCCGAGGCCGTGCCCGCCGCGCCGATCGCGGCGCCGCCGGCCAGGAGAACGGCGACCGCGGATCCCGCGAACAGTCGCCTCGCGCGTAGTGGTTTCATGGGCCTGCCTTCCTTCCACGCCCTCGTGAGGTGCTGCCGGTACGGGGGCGATCGCCGCGGCCGTGGTGGGTGCGTGAGCCGCGGATGTAGGTGTTGCCGCGCGGGGCGGGAAGCACGGCCTGCGCCGCGTGGGCGGCCCGCCCCGGTGGACAGGGCACTCGCCGACGTGGGCGCAGCCCCGGTCGCGGCCCTTTCCCTTCACGCTAGCCGCCCGCCGGGGACTCAGCATCTCGGGCGGCGACGGCCCCGGGGCGGGAGCCGGACATGCGGGAGGGGCGGCCGTTCCCGGCCGCCCCTCCCTGTGATCCGCGCGGGTCGCGGACGCGGGTCACCGGCCCGACAGCTCCGCCGCCACCAGCTCCGCGATCTGCACCGCGTTCAGCGCCGCACCCTTGCGCAGGTTGTCGTTGGAGATGAACAGGGCGAGGCCGTTGTCCACCGTCTCGTCGCGGCGGATACGGCCGACGTACGAGGGGTCCTGGCCGGCCGCCTGGAGCGGGGTCGGGATGTCGGACAGGGCGACACCCGGCGCCTTCGCGAGCAGCTCGGTGGCGCGCTCGGGGCTGACCGGGCGGGCGAAACGGGCGTTGACCTGGAGGGAGTGACCGGAGAAGACCGGGACGCGCACACAGGTGCCGGAGACCTTCAGCGCGGGGATCTCCAGGATCTTGCGGGACTCGTTGCGCAGCTTCTGCTCCTCGTCGGTCTCGTTCAGACCGTCGTCCACGAGGTTGCCTGCGAGGGGGAGCACGTTGAAGGCGATGGTGCGCTGGTAGACCTGCGGCTCGGGGAAGTCGACCGCCGCGCCGTCGTGGGTGAGCTTGTCGGCCTCGGCGGCCACCTTCTGCACCTGGCCGTGCAGCTCCGCCACGCCCGCGAGACCCGAGCCGGACACCGCCTGGTAGGTGGCGACGACCAGCGCCTCCAGACCGGCCTCCTCGTGCAGCACCTTCAGCGCCGGCATCGCGGCCATGGTGGTGCAGTTCGGGTTGGCGATGATGCCCTTGGGGCGGTCGGCGACCGCGTGCGGGTTCACCTCGGACACCACCAGCGGAACCTCGGGGTCCATGCGCCAGGCGGAGGAGTTGTCGATCACGACGGCGCCCTGCGAGGCGACCTTCCCGGCCAGCGCCCGGGAGGTCGCGCCGCCCGCGGAGAAGAGCACGATGTCCAGGCCGGTGTAGTCGGCGCTCGCCGCGTCCTCGACCGTCACGCCGTCCAGCACGGTCCCCGCCGAACGGGCCGAGGCGAACAGGCGCAGCTCCGTCACCGGGAAGTCGCGCTCCGTGAGGATCCTGCGCATGACCGTGCCGACCTGACCGGTGGCTCCGACGATTCCGACCCTCACAGCGACTCCCTCTACGTGTCTCTTGCCCGACCGGGGCTTTTCCATCATGCGGCGAACCCCGGCCCACCTGTCCAGTTCTTTGCCGCGCGTGCCCGAGGAGTGGGACACGATTCACCGGCGCACAGTTCCGTACATCCCCCCGGCAACCCCGCTGAGCTGGAGATATTCCGTCCCCGACGGGCCCGCGCCGCAAGCTGTGCTGTCCCGCCCCTGCCCGTCGGGGCTCCGGCCATACGAGGGTGTGACGTACGCCTCTGGACCCGCGCGGCGCCGGCCGAACGTTCCGGCCCGCCGCCGCGTCGTAGGGGCAGACGCGTGAGGGGGTGGCTTGTGCTGCGCGGAAGGGCGCGCCGCGACCAGGGGGCGTACGCCGACGGTACGGACCGTGGCGTCGGCGATCCGCTGGACGCGGCCCAGGAACGCCGGGTGCGGGCGGTGCTCGCGCTCGGCGGAGTGCCGCAGTCGGACCTGCCGGACGGGGTGCAGCAGGTCCGGCTGCGGCTGCTGGAGCGGACCGCGAGCGGCCGCGAGGCACCGCGGGACGTGTCGGCGTGGGCGGCGGTCGTCGCCTCCAACCTGGCCATGGACTGGCACCGGGCGAAACGGCGCCGGGAACGGCTGGGGGAGCGGCTCGTCGCCCTGCACGAGTCCGCGCATCCCTCCGGCGAGGAGACCAGCCTGCTCTCCCTGGCCGTCGCCCGCGGCCTGGACGAACTGCCCGCCGCCCAGCGGCAGGTCGTCGTCCTGCGCTTCTTCGCCGACCTGCCCGTGCGGGACATCGCCGGGGAGCTGGGCATACCGGAGGGCACGGTCAAGAGCAGGCTGCACACGGCGGTCCGCGCGCTGCGCGACCGGCTGCACGAGGACGAGGTGGTGTGACGTGACCGCCGAACACGAGGGCGCGGACGGCGCGCGGGAGTACGGCGGCATGGACGCGCTCATGGCCGCGATCACCGGCGACCCCCTCCCCGAGGAGGCCCACCGGGACCCCGCCTTCCGCACCGGCCGCCGCGCGGCCGAGGCCGACGTGGCCCTCCTGCGCGACCGACTTCACTGGCTGGCCGAGGCACTCACGGGGGAACGGACGAACGGGGGCGCGGCGGCGGGATCCGCGGTGGCGGGACCTGCGGCGGCCGGGGAAGAAGGGGCTCGGTCCGCGGGTGCCGGTGCTCCGGCGACCGGGGCCGCCAGGGCCGCCGGGGACGCGGAGGCTCGCCCTGCGGGCGCCGGGGATCGGCGGAGTCCTACCAGGCCCCCGGGACGGCCGGGGCGGCGGTCGCGGCGGGTGCTGCGGGTCGCGGTCGGTTCGCTCGCCGGCGTCGCGGCTTTCGCCCTGGTCCTCGGCCTCGGCTGGCTGGTGACGCGGGCCGGCGGGGGAGCGGACGACAGTGCCGCCGACTCCGTGGGCAAGGAGGCCCGGAGCGGTGGGCGGCCGGCGGACGCGGAGCGCGAGCTGGCCTGTGCCCGGCTGGTGGTGGAGGGCACCGTGGCGGAGGTGCGGCGGCTGCCGGACTCCCCGGCCGGCCGGATCACGCTGACCGTGCTCCGCTCGTACAAGCCGGCGCACGGCCCGGCCGAGGTCGGCTTCCTGCTGGACGGCGGCACGCGGCCGGCGCCGCGCACGGGACAGCACGTCCTCGTCCGGGTCGGCCGGGGCGAGGAGCAGGCGAGCCTGTGGGCCGTCGGCGACGCCCAGGTGGCCGCCGCCCGCGCCTGGATCACCGACGCCCTGCCCGCCTCCCGCCACCTGCCCTGCCCCTGAGGTCTTTCGTTCGGATCATCCCGGCGTCGCGGAGCCAGGCCGGTGACGTGGCCGGCTGGTGGTGGAGCCGGGCAAGGAGCCGGCGCGGTCGGGAGAAACCAAAGAAGAGGGGCGGGCCTCCGTCAGGATGCCCGCCCCCGCTTGTGTCAGCCCGTTACGGCGTGACCTTGCCGATCTTCACGCTGCCGGTGCCCGCGACGGTGCCGCGGGCGTCGACCAGCTGGACCCGGCCGAAGAACTCCCGGCCGGCCGGGGCCTCGGTGGCGGCCGTGACCTGGCCGGTCACCGTGGCGGAATCGCCCGTGCCGAGCTTGACCGGTGCGGAGCCGTCGACCGTGACGGAGCCGAGCGCGGTGGAGAAGAACACGTCCCGGTAGTCGTAGTCGGTCGAGCCGGACGGGACGGAGTAGCCCGCGACCTGGACGGTGTAGGTGCCGGCGGCCGGGGTCGGCACGGAGACCGCCTCCTCCGAGTCGCCGTCGGCGGACTTGCCGACCTCCTTGCCGGAGGAGTCGTACACCGTCAGGTCGAGGTCGGCCGCCGCGTCCGAGACACCGCCGATGGCGACGTCGAGCGAGGTGGCGCCGGCCGGGACGTCGACCGTGGTGGTCTGCGTCTCGCCTTCCTTGATGGCCGGGCGGGCCGTCTTGGCGGAGCCGAGGGGGCCGCCGGTGAGCTTGCCGTCCAGTGCCGCGTACCTGTTGGTGACCTTCCAGGAGGCGGCGGTCGGCGTGCCGGCCTTGGCCTCGGGGACGGTCACGGTCTCGGGGTCGAAGGCGGCGCCGAGGACGGAGACGTCCAGCCGGTAGGGGTTGTCGAGCAGCGGCGAGGTGCGCCGGGCCTCGACCTCGACCTCCCAGACGCCGGCCTGCGGGTCGGCGTACGCGCGCACGTCCGGCTTGCAGCCGTTGCCGTCCAGGTAGTTGTTGTAGCAGTACGGGGTGCCGGTGTTGTCCGACGGGACGCCGTAGGGGTGGATGGCGACGAACCGGGTCTGGCTCTTGTCCTTGAGCCCGCCGATGGCGACCTCCAGCGACTTCGCGCCCTCGGGGACGGCCAGGAAGTACGACCGCGTGCTGTTGCGCTGCACCGAGTCCGACGCCGAGAAGGCGTAGTGGACCGGGTCGGCGACGACGACCGTGGCGAGGACCTGCTTGTCGATGCCCTCGGTCCGCGGGTCGTCGACCTCCAGGATCGCGCTCTTGATGCCCGCCGACGCCGGGGCCGCCCGGACCTGGACGGTCACCGGCTGGTTCAGCGGCAGCCGCACCACGTCGTCGCCGACGATCCGGAAGGTGTGGCCGGCGTTGTTCTCGAAGTGCAGCTCGTGCCGGACCGCCTGGTCCGGGCCGGAGGTGCGGGTGATGGTGACGTCGTACGTCTTCTTCTGCCCGGCCTTCAGGCCGCCCTCGCGGTCGTACAGGCCGGTGCCGTAGCCCGGGGTCTTCAGGGCGCCGTCGAGCGCGGTGTCGACCGGTGCCTTGACGGTGTAGTCGTGGGCGGCGGCGCCGTCCTCGACCGACTCCCAGGCGTCCCCGACGTTGATGAGGCCCGCACCTTCCTCGTAGGCCTGCACGCCCTTGATGTGGTCGGCGGTCGAGGTCAGGGCCGTGCGCAGCCCGGCGGGCGTCAGGCTGATGCCCTTCTGCTTCGCGGCGGACAGCAGCAGCGCGGAGGCGCCGGTGGCCTGCGGGGAGGCCATCGAGGTGCCCTGGAGCATGGAGTAGCCGGCCGGCAGCGCGTAGCCCGCCTCGGCGACCGGGGAGCCCGGCAGCCAGGTCTGGGTGGTGTTGATGGCGGCGCCGGGCGCGGTCAGGGTCGGGGTGAAGCCGCCGTCCTCACGCGGGCCGCGCGAGGAGAAGGGCATCATCTGGTACTTGGTCTCCACGGCCGAGCCGTAGTTGGCGGCCCAGGTCTGCCTGGAGATGGCCGCGCCGACCGAGATGACCTTGTCGGCCAGGCCGGGGTCGCCGATGGTGTTCGCGCCGGGGCCGGAGTTGCCGGCGGAGATCACGAGCTGGACGCCGTAGGTGTCGATGAGCCGGGTGTACAGCTCGGCGCGCGCGTTGTTGCCGTCGTTCAGCGCGGGCAGGCCGCCGATCGACATGTTGACGATGTCGACGCCGCGCTTGGTGACCAGGTCGATCATGCCCTCGGTGAGGGCGACGTTGGTGCAGCCGCCGGTCCAGGTGCAGGCCCGGGAGGAGACGAGCTTGGCGCCGGGGGCCGCGCCGTTCATCTTCCCGCCGAACAGGCCGTTGGCGGCGGTGATGCCGGCGACGTGGGTGCCGTGCTCGGACTCGATGACACCGATGTTGACGTAGTCGGCCTTGGCGCCCGCGGCGTTGTAGACGACGTCCTTGCGGGTCTCGACCACGAACGGGACCCGTTCGGCGACGTCGGTCGACGGGTCGTCGGTGCCGAAGTAGCCGACCTGGTAACCGTCCTTGTACGGCTTCATCGGCGTGTCGTCGGTGAAGTCCAGGTTGTCGTTCGTGTCGACGCGGACCGTGCCGGCGACCGGGTCGTACAGCACGCCCCAGGCGTCGGTGGTGTCGCCGTCGCGGTTGAGGTCACCCTTCTCGTCGCCGCCCGCGGTGGCGGACTCGTACATGTAGTTGAACTTGTACGAGCCCTCGGGCGCCGTGAACTTCTCGGTGCCCTGGGAGGGGGTGGTGAGGGAGAAGGACGGGCCGGAGACGGCGGTGGTCATGCGCCGCCAGGTGCCGTCGCTGTCGGTGACCGGGTCGGTCGCGGTCACCCAGTCGACGATCTTCCGCTCGCCGGTGGTGGTCTTCTGGAGCGCCGGGTGGCCGAGGTCGATGCCGGAGTCGAGGATGCCGATGGTGATGCCGCGGCCGTCGGCCTTCGGGTGGTCCGCGACGAAGTCGACGGCACCGGTCTCGAAGGAGGGGTTGTACGGGTTCTCCGCCGGGGTCCTGCGGTCCGGGCCCGGGTAAGCGGCCTTGCCGGCCGGTGACTTGGCACCCTGGGGCGTCGGGTCGTCGAGCGGGATCTCCTGCTTGAGGTCGATGGCCCGCACGGTCGGCAGCTTCGCGGCGGAGGCGATGGCCGCGTCCGCCCGGCTCGTCGGGACGGTGGCGCGGACGTAGCCGAGCTTGTCGTCGGTACGGCCGACCAGACCGCCCTGGACCGCGTCCAGTTCCCCGGCGACCTGCTCGGTCTTCCCCGGCGAGGTCGCGATCATCATCGTGACGGTCTTGGCGCCGTCGGCCTTGGCGTCGGCGAGCAGAGCGGCGTCGTCCGGGCCGAGCTTGTCGTCGGCGGACTTGACGCCGGGGCCGGCGGTGGCCGGGGCGGACGGCGTGTCCGCGGCGAGGGCCAGCGGGACGGGTCCGGCCGCGGAGAGGGCGGCCACGACACCCACGGCCATGGCCATGCGGGTCAGGCGTCTCGGGCCGGGTATCGGATCACGCTCGGGCGTGTGGGTCATCGGCATCCCTCAGGTGAAGAAACGAGCGGACGAGAGCGCTCAGCTTCACGCAAGGGCCCGTCCTTGAGGGGCCGTTGACCGAATCGATATGAATATATGGGGAAAACCCGCGATGGGATGTGCACCGGTCCGGCCCGAGTCGTCCGGGTTCCGCTCGGTTCTCCTGGAACAGGCGTAATGCCGGGACGCCTCGGCCCGGTTGCCGCACCCGGCCATCGAGCACCAGCGCCGGGCGCCGTCGCGGGACGTGTCGAAGAAGCACGGGACGCGGCCGGTGCCGGAGCAGGTTCGGACGCGCTTCCGGGGCCCGGGCCGGCAGGTCCGGACGGCCCGCGCGGCGAGCAGGGCCGGCCCCCAGGACGGGTCGGCGAACCCGGGTTCCTCGGGCGGCCGGCAAGGGGGACCGGTCGCCGTGCCGCGGTGACCGGCCCCGGTGTGCCGGCTCCTCCCACCCGACCGTCCGCGAGCGCGAGGCCGCCGACGGGCAACTCCTCCGGTGCGTGCGCCGGTTCCGCCGGCACCGGCCGAAATCCCTCCCCTACCCAGGGAAGTGAACGGGGAGTGACCGGTCTCCGGCGGTCCGCGATCCACTCCATGGCCGCGCCCGGTACCCCGTGATCCACGTACGGTGATCGGCGTCACGCGTTGCCACCGCGTTCACGCGCAGGCCATCCCCGCTGCCAACGATCCATGGTGAGCGGGACGTTCGCGTCCGTGACGGCCCGCGACCACTGCCGACGCGTTCGCACCCGGGGAGATCGCGCCATGTCGCGCACACGCTCTGTCGCCGCCCTTGCCGCAGGGGTCGACCGCCGTACCGTCCTCGCCGCCGCCGCAGCCGTCTCGCTCTCCGCGGGCGCCGGCTACGCCCTCCGCCCCACCGACAGCCGGGCCGCCACCGCCGCCGGGGCGGCGGAGGAAACGCCCGTCGCCCACTCCCGGCAGGCCGCCACCACCCCGCTCGCCCCCTTCACCAAGGGCACCACCGTCGCCTCCGTCGCCACCCCGCGGAACAGCTCCGGCTACCGCCGCCTCGGCGACGGGCCCGGCTGGCAGCGGGTCGTGCGCACCGAGCTGGCGACGCCCGGATCCGGCCGCGCCGCCCGCCGTACGGCCCTCGCCGCGTTCGTGCAGTTCACCGACCTGCACCTGATGGACGTCCAGCACCCGCTGCGCCTGGAGTACCTGCGCTCCCACGACGTGCATGCCTGGCGCCCGCACGAGGCCCTCACCGTGCCCGGCGCCGTCTCCCTCGTGGAGCGGGTCAACGCGCTGCGGGGCGCCCCCGTCACCGGGGCCCCGCTGCACTTCGTGATGACCACCGGCGACAACACCGACAACAACGCCCACTCCGAGCTGGAGTGGTTCATGAAGGTGATGAGCGGGGGCCGCATCACCCCCAACTCCGGTGACCCGAAGCATTACGAGGGCGTGCAGAACAGCGGTCTCCCGCTGTACTGGCAGCCCGGCTCCGGCGCCCGCGACCACGACAAGGCGCTCGGCTTCCCCTACCTGAAGGGCTTCCTGGCCGCCGCGATCCGCGAGGTGCGGAGCCCCGGCCTCGACCTGCCCTGGTACTCCACCGCCGGCAACCACGACGCCCTCCCGCTCGGCTGCTACGGCTCCCACGGCGACCCCTACCTCACCGAGGCGGCCATCGGCGGCCGGAAGCTGCTGAGCGTCCCCGCCGCCGACGCCAAGAAGCTCCAGGACGCCATCAAGAACGCCAAGGACCCCCGGGGCACCGGCTACCGGGACTTCCTCAAGGCCCACGCCCGCTCCATGCGCGCGGTCACGCCGGACGAGAAGCGGGCCCCGTACACCCAGGCGGACTACCTCAAGGCCCATCTGGACCCCGCCCACCAGGGTGCCGGCCCGGTCGGGCACGGCTACTCCTCGGCCAACCTGGACGCGGGCACCCAGTACTACGCCTTCCGTGTCTCCGACGACGTCATCGGCATCAGCCTCGACACCACCGACGCCGGCGGCCACTACGAGGGCTCGATCGGCACCGCCCAGCTGAAGTGGCTCGACAGGACGCTGAAGGAGCACAAGGACTCGTACGCCGTCGTCTTCAGCCACCACACCAGCACGACGATGACCAACACCCGCCCCGACCCGGCCCGTCCGGGCGAGCAGCGGCACGGCGGCGCCGAGGTGATCTCCGTGCTGTCCGCCCACGCCAACGTGCTGGCCTGGGTGAACGGCCACATCCACAAGAACGTCGTCACCCCGCACCGGGCCTCCGGCGGCCGTTCCTTCTGGGAGGTCTCCACCGCCTCGCACGTCGACTTCCCCCAGCTCGCCCGGGTCATCGAACTGGCCGACAACAAAGACGGCACGATCTCCCTGTTCACGACGCTGATCGAGGCCGCCGCCCCGCACCGCACCGATTACGCCGACCTCTCCCAGACCGGCCTCGCCGCGCTCTACCGCGAGCTGTCCTACAACGCCCCCGGCGCCAACAAGGCCCTCGCGGGCCACGCGGCCGACCGGAACACGGAACTGGTCCTCAAGAAGGGCTGAGAATCACTCAACCGGCCCAACCCGCGCAACCCCCGCGCCCCGGCCGCGGTCCCTTCCCGCGACGCACCGGCTCCACTCCCTGGGGGAAGACATGCGCGTATGGACGACTCTGGCGGGCACCGCCGCCCTGCTGCTCTCCGTGGCCCTCGCGGCCCCGGCCGTGGCGGCGGCCGGCCCCGCCCGCCACGGGCACGGCCACGCCGCGACCCGTGAGGCCGTCGAGGCGGTCGTCCGGGAGGGTGTGCCCGGGGTGACCGCCACCGCGCGGGACGCCCACGGCACCTGGTCGGCGACCGCCGGTGTGGGCGACACCCGCACGGGCGCGCCGCGTTCGGCCGCCGACCGCTACCGCGTCGGCAGCATCACCAAGACCTTCGTCGCCACCGTCCTGCTCCAGCTGGAGGCGGAGGGCCGGCTCTCCCTGGACGACACGGTGGACGCGTGGCTGCCGGGCGTCGTCCGCGGCCACGGCCACGACGGCCGCGCGATCACCGTCCGGCAGCTGCTCAACCACACCAGCGGCATCCACAACTACACGGAGGACGAGGAGTTCGCCCGCACCTACTTCCTCAAGGACGGCTTCCTGCGGCACCGCTACGACACGCTCGCCCCGCAGGACCTCGTGGCGATCGCGATGCGGCACGGTCCGTACTTCACGCCGGGCGCGTCCTGGCACTACTCCAACACCAACTACGTCCTGGCCGGCATGGTCATCGCGAAGGTGACGGGCCACCCCTACGCCACGGAGATCCGCCGCCGCATCATCGAGCCCCTGCACCTGACGGCCACCTCCGTCCCCGGTACGAGGGTCACCGTCCCGCGGCCCAGCAGCCGTGCCTACGGCAAGCTCGCCGAGACGGCGACGGGCCCGACGTACGACGTCACGGAGCTCAATCCCTCCCTCGCCTCCTCCGCCGGTGAGATGATCTCCGACTCCGCCGACCTGGACCGCTTCTACAGCGCCCTGCTGCGCGGGAAGCTCCTGCCGCCGCGGCAGCTGACGGAGATGAAGACCACCGTGAAGAGCGACGAGGCGCCCCGCACCGGTTACGGCCTCGGCCTCCAGGAGACCGTGCTGGACTGCGGGGTGCGCGTCTGGGGCCATGACGGCGGCATCCACGGCTCCCTGTCCGACGCGGCGACGACCGAGGACGGCCGGCACTCCCTGGCCCTGAACCTGAACGCGGACTGGACCGGGGACCCGGAGGCGGTGGTGCGGGCGGAGTTCTGCTGACCACCGTCCCGGTCCCCCGGTCCCGCCCCGCCGTTCGGCGCGGGTACCGTGGCAGCGGCCCCGCCCCGAACGGCGGGGCCGGGTCGGCGCATCAGGGGGGATGCCCAGTGGGTCCACGGTCCGGCGGCGGAGACGGAGGACGGCGTGGCGCGGCGGTGGTGGCCGCCCTGCTCGTCGCGGTCGCCGCGCTGCTGCTCGGGGCGTGCGGCACCCTGCGGGCCGGCGCGCCCGGCGGGGCCGCGCACCTGCCGTGGACCACGATGCAGCCCTCCTCGGTCACCGCCGTCCGCGTCGGCGCCGACGACCGCACGCTCAGCGTCGACGTACCCGTGCCCAGTGGCGCCGCGGCCTGCGTGCGGGACCTCAGGGCCGTGGCCACCGACCGGGTGAACGGCGCCGTGTGGGTGCAGGTCACCTACTCCTCCCCGTCGGGGGATCGCGGTTCGGGGTGCACGCGGGAGAAGCCCGCCACCACCCGGGTGAGACTGCCGGAGCCGCTGGGCGGGCTGGACGTGATCGTGGACCACTACACGCACTTCACCCGCCACGGCGCCGGGCCGTCCGCGCTGCGCCTGTGCGGGCGGCTGGGCTGCGACCCGCCGAGGACCGGGTGCACCGCCGGCTCCTACGACCAGGCGGTGCTGGCGGCGGACGTGCCCCACCACACCTACCGGGACGCCGAGCGGTGCGACGGCAAGTGGCTGGTGCTGGACCTCTCGTGGCGCACCGGTCCGGCGTGCGACGACACCTCGGAACCAGGCTGTTCGTCCCGGCTGGGCGCCCGCTGGTTCTTCCGGGCCCGGAAGTCCGGATGGGTGCCGGTCCTGGACGGCGCGGCCGGGGGCTGCCGGGACGTACGGCGCGTGGAGCCCGCGTTCCCGGCCGCCCTGTGCGCGTCGCTGGAGCCGCTGCCCGCCTCGCTGCGTCCGAGTCACCGCCGGTGACCGCCCCGGCCCCCGGTGCTTTGTAGGGTCACCCCGGCCACCGGGGCAGGACCACGACGTACGCGGCCGGATCGCGGTCGCCGGACGCCATGAGCGCCGTCCGCACCACCGCCGCCTGCTGCTCCGGACAGTCCCGGAGCTTCTTCGGGGTGGTGTAGACGACCGTGATCCCCAGCCGTTCCAGGTGCTCGCGCTTGCGGGCGTACTCCGACCACAGCGCGTCGTCGTCCCGGTGGTCCGGCAGGGGGGCGCGCGTGTCCAGTTCGACGGCGACGGCGTGGTCGGGCCAGTAGGCGTCCACGCCGCCCAGGTGCGGTCCGCCGGGCAGGCGCAGGTCGACGTTCCACACCGGGTCGGGCAGCCCGCACTCGCGGACCATCCGGTACAGGCGGTCCTCGGCGGCCGAGCGGCCCTCGGCCACCAGCGAGTCCACCGCGGCCACCACGTGCGCCCGGCCCAGCAGCTTCGCCCGGGTCAGCTCCCGCACCACCGCCACCGGTTCGCAGTGCCCCCCGCGCACCGCCTCGGTCAGCAGCCGCCGTACCGCCTCCGCGTCCGTCAGCTCCGCCACCGCGTCCGCCAGCGCCCGCGGCACCGGCGCCACCGGCAGGCCCGACACCGGGTGCGGCACGGGCAGGTCGGCGGTGCGCAGGACGCGGACGTAGCCCGTGGAACGCAGCCGGCGCAGCCGCGGGACCAGGACGTCCACCCGGTCCAGGGCGTCCGGCGCCGGGGTGTGGGAGAAGCCGTGCAGGGTGAGCGCCGCCAGGCCGGTGAGCACCGCCTCCGCGTACCGGGGCCGGTGCGCCGACGCGGACGTCGGCTGGACGGGTACGGCCTGCGCCGCCGCGCGGGCCGCGTACAGCAGGGCCCCGTGCAGCCGTTCCTCGCCGGTCGGCGGGCCGGGGTGCAGCAGGACGACGTTCGGCAGCAGTTCCCGCCAGGGGCCGCCGGGACGGCACTGCTCGGTCTGCTCGGCCGGTGTCACACCGTGGGCGCGGAGCTGAACCGCCGTCAGCACCCGGCGGTGGACGTCGGAGAGGTGGCTCAGGGAGCGGGGGGAGAGCGGGGCGTCGTGCGTCATGGCGGGGGGATTCCCGCGCCGGGCCCCTCCTCTAACCGCTGTTACACGGCCGTCGAACAATGCGGACAGGACGGGACTAAAGGTCAGGTGTTCGGGTGCCGAGTAGGAACGGGAAACCCCTGGTCCGATCGGGTGCGGACCAGGGGTCACGGTGATGTGTGACCACATCTCGTAACGGTCACCCACCGGGCAGGCTCAGGCCAAGGCTCAGTGGCCGGCCGCCGCCGCGTCGCACTCCTGTGCCCGCAGCGCCCGCGCCAGGTCGTCCCGCGCCTCCAGCACCAGCCGGCGCAGCGCCGGCGCGGCGTCCGCGTGCGCCCGGAGCCACGCGTCCGTCGCCTCCAGCGTCTCCGGGCGGTCCTGGTACGCCGGGAACAGACCCCGCACCACGTCCATGCCGATCTGGATCGACCGCTCCCGCCACACCCGCTCGATCGCCGCGAAGTACAGCTGCGCGTACGGCGCGGTCAGCTCCCGCTGCGACGGCCGGGCGAAGCCCGCGATCGTCGCCTCCACATGCGCGTTCGACAGCGCCTCCGACTCCACCACCTGCGCCCACGCCTGCGCCTTGACCGCCGCCGACGGACGGGCGGCCAGGCAGCGCACCTGGTGCCGCCTGCCGGACGCCGTGTCGTCCCGGGCCAGCTCGGCCGCCAGTTCCCGCTCGCCGGCCACCCCGTGCGCCGCCAGCGGCTCCAGGAACACCCAGCGCAGCTCCTGGTCCACCACCAGGCCGTCGATCCCGGTGGTGCCGTCCAGCAGGTCCCGCAGCAGAGCGAGGTCGCCCTCGGAAGCGGCCACGGCCGCGAAGAACCGCGCCCACGCCAGCTGCTGCTCACTGCCCGGTCCGGCCGCCCGCAGCTCCCGCAGCGCGCCCTCCGCCAGCAGCCGCCCGCCCGTCTCCCGCCACGCCGGCGCCGCGTAGTGCACCAGTGCCGAGTCCGCCCAGGCGTGCAGCATCTGGAGCACACCGATGTCGGACTCGCGGCCCGCGAAGCGCAGCACCAGGGCGATGAAGTCCCGGGCCGGCAGCAGCCCGTCCCGGGTCAGGTTCCACAGCGCCGACCAGCACAGGGCGCGGGCGAGCGGGTCGGTGAGCGCGCCCAGCCGGGCGCGCAGGGTCATCAGCGAGGTCTCGTCGAAACGGATCTTGCAGTAGGTGAGGTCGTCGTCGTTGACCAGCACCAGCTCCGGTGCCTGCTCGCCCGCCAGCTCCGCCACGACCGTCCGGGGACCGGCCACGTCCGTCTCCACGCGCGCGTACCGCTCGAGCACGCCCTGCGGCGTGGTGCGGTACAGGCCCACCGCGACCCGGTGCGGACGCAGTTCGGGATGCGACTCGGCCGCCTCCTGCACCACCGCCAGCTCGGCGATCCGGCCGCCCTCGGTGTCCAGCAGCACCTGCGGGGTCAGCGCGTTCACCCCGGCCGTCTGGAGCCAGGACCGCGCCCAGCCCGACATGTCCCGGCCGCTGGTCTCGGCCAGCACCGACAGCAGGTCGCCCAGGCGCGTGTTGCTGTACGCGTTGCGCTTGAAGTAGCGCCGGGCACCCTCCAGGAACGCGTCCTGGCCGACGTACGCCACCAGCTGCTTCAGCACCGAGGCGCCCTTGGCGTAGGTGATGCCGTCGAAGTTCAGCTTGGCGTCCTGGAGGTCGCGGATGTCCGCGGTGACCGGATGCGTGGACGGCAGCTGGTCCGCCCGGTACGCCCAGGCCTTGCGGCGGTTGGCGAAGGTGACCCAGGCGTCCCGGAAGCGGGTCGCGCCCACGTTCGCGAACGTGCCCATGAAGTCCGCGAAGGACTCCTTCAGCCACAGGTCGTCCCACCAGACCATGGTGACCAGGTCGCCGAACCACATGTGCGCCATCTCGTGCAGGATGACGTTGGCCCGCGCCTCGTACGACGCCTGTGTCACCTTCCCGCGGAAGATGTACTCCTCGCGGAAGGTCACCAGGCCCGGGTTCTCCATCGCGCCGAGGTTGTACTCCGGCACGAACGCCTGGTCGTACTTGCCGAACGGGTACGGGAAGTCGAAGTGGTCGTGGAAGAAGTCCAGGCCCTGCTTGGTGACCAGGAAGACGTCGTCCGCGTCGAAGTGCGGCGCCAGCCCCCTGCGGCACATCGCGCCGAGCGCGATCTCCAGCTTCGTGCCGTCCTCGAAGGTCCGCGTGTAGGAGTCCGTCACATAGTGGTACGGGCCCGCCACCACACAGGTGATGTACGTCGAGATCGGCTTGGTCTCCGCGAACCGCCACACCCCGTCGGCGAGTTCACCGGCACCGTTGCTCCACACCGTCCAGCCCTCGGGTGCCCGCACCTCGAAGCGGTACGGCGCCTTCAGGTCGGGCTGTTCGAAGTTCGCGAAGACCCGGCGGGCGTCGGCCGGCTCGTACTGGGTGTACAGGTAGACCTCGCCGTCCTCCGGGTCGACGAAGCGGTGCAGGCCCTCACCGGTGCGCGAGTAGGCGCACCGGGCGTCCACCACCAGCTCGTTCTCCGCGGCCAGGTCCTCCAGCAGGATCCGGGAGCCGTCGAAGACCTCGCCCGGGTCCAGGTCCCGGCCGTTGAGCGAGACGGCCGTGACGCCGGGGGCGATCAGGTCGGCGAAGCTCGCCGCGCCCGGCTCCGCGCAGCGGAAGCGGACGGTGGTCACCGAGCGGAACGTGCGCGGCTCGCCGCCGTCGTCACCGACGGCGGACCGGATGTCGAGGAACACGTCGTACCCGTCGACGGACAGCAGGGCGGCCCGCTCCCGGGCCTCGTCGCGGGACAGATTCTCACCGGGCACGGACGGCACTCCCTTGTGATCGCGTGATGGTGGCGGAACAGGACCGATCCTGCCATGCGGTCCTGACGGCGGACAGCGGGGAATGCGACGGGCGGTGACCTCGTTGTCCAGGCAAACGACGTCCGTCCAAGGAGCCTTCCGTGTCCGAGACCGCCAGCCCGTCCGGCAAGACCCCCGTCGACTTCTGGTTCGACCCCCTGTGCCCGTGGGCCTGGATGACCTCCCGGTGGGTGCTCGAGGTGGAGAAGGTCCGCGACATCGAGGTCCGCTGGCACCTCATGAGCCTCGCCGTGCTCAACGAGGACAGGCTCGACGAGCTGCCCGAGGAGTACCGCGACCTGCTTCGGACCAAGGCGTGGCCGCCGGTGCGCGTGGTCACCGCGGCCTGGCAGAAGCACGGCGCCGACGTCCTCGGCCCGCTCTACACCGCGCTCGGCACCCGCATCCACAACAACGAGGAGGGCCCGACCCTGGAGGCGATCGCCGGCGCGCTCGCCGACGTGGGCCTGCCCGCCGAGCTGATCGACTACGCCGGCCAGGAGGACTTCGAGTTCGACGCCGAGCTGCGCGCCTCCCACAAGGAGGGCATCGAGAAGGTCGGCCAGGACGTCGGCACCCCGGTCATCGCGGTCCCCGGCCCCGACGGCGAGCAGATCGCCTTCTTCGGCCCGGTCGTCACCCCCGCGCCGCAGGGCGAGGAGGCGGCCCGCCTGTGGGACGGCACGCTCGCCGTGGCCTCCGTGCCGGGCTTCTACGAGATCAAGCGGTCCCGGACGAAGGGCCCCGACTTCAGCAACCTGTGACACCGGTGACGGGCCCGGTCCGCGGCCGGGCCCGTTCCCGCGCCCCGGCCAGCAGCTCCAGGTGCTCCGCGTAGCCCTGTGCGTAGTACGCCGCCCGGTACGGGTCGGGGTCGACCAGCCGGGTGGGCCGCGTCCACGCCCCGGCGTCCACCGGCACGCCGTACCGCCCGGCCGCCGCCAGCACCGCGCCCCGCGCGCCGACCTCACCCTCCACCACCCGCAGCGGCCGGCCCAGCACGTCGGCCAGCAGCTGTGTCCAGGCCGGGCTGCGGGTGCCGCCGCCGCACACCGCGAGCGTCCCGGTCAGACCCGCCGCCGCCAGACAGTGCCGGGCCGCGTAGCCGATGCCCTCGCAGGTGGCCCGGACCAGGTCGGCGGGGCGCGTCTCCAGGGACACACCGAGCAGGTCGGCTCGCAGCCCCGGCTCCACGAACGGCGCCCGTTCGCCGGAGGGCGCGAAGTACGGCAGCACGCGCACCCCGGCCGAGCCGGGCGGCGCCTCGGCGAGCAGGGCCTCCAGCTCCTGGTGGCGGGCGCCCGTCGTGGCCAGCACCCAGTCCAGGGCCGCCGTGCCGACCATCGCGGGCATCGCGCGCAGCCGGTGGCCCGGCCGGTCGGTGGAGATGTACAGGCCGGCCGGTTCGCCGCCGAGGTCCAGCCCGGTGGTGACGACCAGGCTCGCCAGACAGGTGCCGACGATCAGCAGCCCGTCGCCGGGCGCGGTGACCCCCGCGCCCAGCGCGCAGGCGGCCAGGTCGTACGGTCCGTTCGCCAGCGGCGTCCCGGCGGGCAGCCCCTCGCCGGCCGCCCCGCCGGCCGCGACCGGGTCGCCGATCTCCGGCAGCAGCTCCCGCCGGTGGCTCAGCCCGAGCAGCTCCAGCACCCCGTCGTCGTAGGACCGGGTGCGCGGGTCCAGGAACGGCATCGACGCGTCGGACACGTCCGTCACCGCCCGCCCGGCGCCGGTCAGCCGCTGGAAGACCAGGTCCTTGCAGCACACGGCCGCCGCGGCCCGGTCCAGGGCGGCCGGCTCGTGCCGGTCCAGCCAGGCCAGCAGCGGACCCGGGCTGCCCGGGAACAGCGCGCCGCCGGTGCGCCGGAAGACGGCCTCGACGGTGCCGTCCGCCAGCCAGCGGTCCACCAGCTCGTGCGCCCGGCCGTCCATCCAGGAGATCGCCGCCCGCACCGGCCGGCCCGCCGCGTCCACCAGCCACAGCCCGTCGCCCTGCCCGGTCAGCCCGGCCAGCTCCACGGGCTCCGGCACCCGCGCGATCAGCGCCTCCAGCATGGCGGTGACGGCCGCGTACACCTCGTCCGCGTCCTGCTCCACCGCCCCGCCGCGCAGGTCGAGCCGCACCGGGCGGGCCTCCACGGCCAGCGCCCGGCCGGAACGGTCGAAGGCCGCGGCCTTCACCAGGGACGTGCCCACATCGATCCCGACGAACATGACACCCCTCCTCCCTCTCGTGTGCCGGGCCCGTTCAGGTCAGGCAGTGCGCGAGCGGCTCCCCGCGCACCCAGCGGCCCACCTCGGCCGCCGCGATCCGCGCGGCCTTCTGCGCCACCGCCCGGCTCGCCCCGCCCAGATGCGGGGTGAGCACGACCCGGCCGGCGAGCGGACGCAGCCGCGAGTCGGGCGGGAGCGGCTCGCGGGCGTAGGTGTCCAGGGCCGCCGCCGACAGCCGCCCCTGCCCGAGCGCGTCGCACAGCGCGTCCTCGTCCAGCAGCGGACCCCGGGCCGCGTTGACCACCACCGCGCCCGGCGGCAGCAGCGCCAGCTCGCGGGCGCCGATCAGACCGCGGGTCTCCTCGGTGAGCCGGGCGTGCAGACTGATCACGGCCGAGCGGCGCAGCAGGTCGTCCAGGGAGGTCAGCCGCAGCCCGTGCACCTCGCCGCGCACATACGGGTCGTACACCATCACCCGCGCCCCGAACGCGCACAGCACCCGGGCGACCCGGCTGCCGACCGCGCCGTAGCCGACGAGCCCGACGGGCAGGTCCTCCAGCTCCAGACCGCTGTGCTCGTACGTGTAGTACGTCGCTCCCGCCCAGCTTCCCTGCCGGGCCAGCAGGTCGTGGGCCTGCGGGATGCGGCGCAGGGCGGCGAGCAGCAGGCCGACGGTGAACTCGGCGGTGGCGGCGGCGTTGCGGCCGGGCGCGAAGCACACCAGCACGCCGTGCCGCCGTGCCGCGTCCAGGTTGACGTTCACCGGGCCGCCCCGGCAGACGACGACCAGCCGCAGCGCCGGGCAGGCTTCGAGGACCCGCTCGGTGACCGGTCCCATCTGGGTGACCAGGACCTGCGCGCCGTCGAGCGCGCCGATCAGCTCCTCCTCGGCGTCGCTGGCCTCGCTCACCTCGGCGACCGGCCCGAACGGTTCCAGCGGCCAGCCGAGCGTCAGCTCCCGCGTCTCGACGTCGGTCTCCTCCGCCAGGGCGCGGGTGATCAGGGACGGCAGGACGAAGTGGTCGCCGGCGGCCACCACACGTACGGCACCGTTGGTCATCGCAGTGAATCTCCTGTCTCGGCGTCGAAGACATGGACGAGCCCGGCCGCCACCCGGACCTGTTCGTCGTGGGCGAGGCGCACCCCGGGCCCGGTGAGGACCACCAGGTGCCGTGCCACCCCGGCGAGGGCGAGGGTGGCGATGCCGGACTCCAGCAGGGGTTCGTGGGCGACGACCCGGGCGGGGATGCCGTCGGCGCCGGTCAGGCCCAGGTCCTCGGGGCGGATGCCGGCCACCACCGGCCGGCCCGCCGGCACCGCCGCCGGCAGCGGGACGCGCACCCCTGGGGACAGCCGGGCGTGGCCGTCGCCGTCGGCGACGCCGGGCAGCAGGTTGATCGCGGGTTCGCCGACGAAGTCCGCCACGAATGTGGTGGCGGGACGGTCGTAGATCTCGTACGGGGTGCCGAGCTGCTGGACGACGCCGTCCCGCATGACGGCGATCCGGTCGGCCAGGGACAGCGCCTCCTCCTGGTCGTGGGTGACGAGGATGGTGGTGTGGCCCAGGTCCCGCTGGATGCGCTTGAGTTCGCGGCGGGTGCTGTCGCGCTGGGCGGCGTCCAGGTGGGACAGCGGCTCGTCCAGCAGGAGGACGTCCGGTTCCCGGATCAGGGCGCGCGCCAGGGACACGCGCTGTTTCTGCCCGCTGGACAGGCCGGCCGGGCGGGCGTCGAGGACGTCGGTGAGGCCGACCCGCTCGGCGATCCGGGCGACCCGGCGCCGCACGTCGTCCCGGTCGCTCCCGCGGCGGGCCCGCAGTCCGAACGCCAGGTTCTCCGCGACGGTGAGCGGCGGATACAGGGCGTAGTTCTCGAAGGCCACCCCGACGTTCCGCCGCTGTGCCGGCCGGTCGGCCACGGAGGCGCCGCCGACCAGGATGTCGCCGCCGGTCACCGGTTCCAGACCCGCGATCATCCGCAGGGTCGTGGACTTCCCGCAGCCCGACGGGCCCAGCAGGCCGAGCAGTTCCCCGGAGTCCAGGCGCAGGTCGATGCCCCGGACCGCCTCCACCGGCGGGCGGCCCCGCGGCCGGTAGGTCTTGCGCAGCTCACGTAACTCCAGCGCGGTCATCGCCCTCCCTCGTGCCGGTGGCGCACACCTCGTAGCGCACCTTGTGCTCGTCCAGGTCGCGCAGTGCCTCCGGGGTGGCGCCGTCGTCCACCAGCAGCAGGTCGAAGCGGGAGAGCGGGGCGACCCGGTGCAGGGCGACCCGGCCCAGCTTGGTGTGGTCGGCCAGCAGCAGGGTGCGGGCGGCCGAGTCGAGCATGGCCCGCTTCACGGACACGATGTGCTGCTCCTGGTGGTAGGCGTGGCCGCCGTGCACCCCGGAGGTGGACACGAACCCGACGTCGACGCGCAGTTGCCCGACCGCGTCCACGCAGGACACCCCGAGGAAGGAGGAGTGCAGCCGGTCGTAGTCGCCGCCGAGCGCGACCAGGTGGATGCCCCGCCGGCCGGCGAGCAGGTTGACGGCCTCCAGGAAGTTGGTGACGACGGTCAGCGGGGTGATCTCCCCGGACCGCAGCAGGCGGGCTATCTCCAGGGTGGTGGTGGAGTCGTCGAGCAGGATCGCCATGCCGGGCTCGATGTGCCTCAGGGCGTGCGCGGCGAGCGCGGCCTTCTGCGCGCGCATGGTCTTCAGCCGGTACTGCACGTTCGACTCGAACACCCCGGAGGGCTGCGCGGTCACCCCGCCGCGGAACTTCCGCACGATGCCCTGCCGTTCGAGTTCGTCCAGGTCGCGGTGGATGGTCATCAGGCTCACCCCGAACCGCTCGGCCAGTTCGGCCGCGCTCGCCGAGCCCTCGGCGAGGACGCGTTCGGCCAGGGCGGCCTGCCGGGCCGCGGGTCCCTGCTGTGCACCGCTGCTGCTCATCTCTGCTCTATCCGTCGTCCTGGGCGCTGTGGCCGGTCGGCCTCGAACACCAGCAGGTTCTCAGGCCGGACGGCCGGGCGGACCGGGTCGTCGGGACGCAGTCCGGCCGCCTCGGCGCGGTCCGCGACGAACGACAGGTGCTGGGCGCCGATCCGCACGGTCACCTCCACGGACCGGCCGAGCACCTCGGTGACGTACACGCTCCCGGCGATCCGGTGTCCGCCGCCGGTCAGCGACACGTCCCGGGGCCGCACCCCGACCAGCACCCCGGTGCCGGCGGCGGCCCGCACCGGCAGCGGCAGGGTGAGCGCCCCGTCCGCCGACCGGAAGTCCCCGGACTCGGTGACCACTCCCGGCAGCAGGTTGATCCGGGGCCGGCCGAAGGCCCGCGCGACCTCGGTGTCGTACGGCCGGTACCAGATGTCCTCCGGGGCGCCGGTCTGCACGATGCGGCCGCCGCGGATGACCCCGATCCGGTCGCCCAGCGCCAGCGCCTCCACGGAGTCGTGGGTGACGTACAGGGTGGTGGTACGCCGGACGGCGCCGATCGCCTTCAGCTCGGCCCGCATCCGCTGGCGCAGCTTGGCGTCGAGGTGGGACAGCGGCTCGTCCAGCAGGAACGCGCGGGCCGGGCGGACCAGCACCCGGCCGAGCGCGACCCGCTGCCGCTGCCCGTTCGACAGCTGGCCGGGGGAGCGGTCCAGCAGGCCGCTGATGCCGAGGAGTTCGGCGACGGCACCGACCCGGTCGCGGGCCTCGGCGGCGGGCAGCCGGTGGCGCGGGGAGCGCAGCGGCGAGACCAGGTTGTCGTACACGGACCGGTGCGGGTACAGGGCGTAGCTCTCGAAGCACATGGCCACGCCCCGGTCGTAGGGCTCCACGTCCCGCATGTCCCGGCCGCCGATCTCGACCGTGCCGGCGTCCGGCCGTTCCAGCCCGGCGACCGTCTTCAGGGTGGTCGTCTTGCCGGCGCCCGACGGCCCGAGCAGGCAGAAGAACTCGCCCTCCCGTACGTCGAGTGCGACCCCGTCCAGGGCGCTGGTCCGGCCGTACGACTTGCGTACGTCGCGCAGGGTGATGCTCATGACTTGACCGCCCCGAACGACAGCCCGCGCACCAGGTAGCGCTGGATGGTCAGCGCCAGCAGCAGCGGCGGGACGACGGAGACGAGGGCGGCAGCGGCCGTGAGGTTGTAGCGGGGGCGGTCGCCGCCGAGGAAGGACAGCGCGCCCACGGTCACCGTCTGGGCCTCGCGGGAGGTGAGGATCAGCGGGAAGACGAAGTTGTTCCAGGCGAAGATGAACGCCAGCAGCGACACGGCGGCGACGCCCGGCCTGACCAGCGGCAGGGCGACCCGGAAGAACGCCTGCCGGCGCGTGTACCCGTCGAGCAGGGCCGCCTGCTCCAGCTCCGGGGTCAGGTCGGCGAAGTACGACCGCATGATCCACACCACCAGCGGCAGGGTGACCAGCTGGAGCACCCACACCATGCCGACGTACGTGTCGAACAGGCCCAGCTTCTGGTAGAGCACGAACAGCGGAATGATGACGGTCAGTTCGGGGGCGAAGCGGAACGACAGCAGCGTGAACATCAGGTTCTCCGAGCCCTTGAACCGCCAGCGCGCCGAGGCGTACGCGGCCGGCAGCCCGACCACCAGCGACAGCGCGACCGCGCCCACCGACACCACCAGGCTGTTGACGAAGAACCGGGTGAACGGGATGCCCTCGCTGTCACCCAGCACCGTCCGGTACGACTCCAGGGTCGGCGTGAAGGAGAAGTAGGTGCTGAACAGCTGGTCGGCCGGTTTCAGGGACAGGACCACCATCCAGGCGACCGGGAACAGCGCGAAGACGAAGTAGAGGATCAGGGCGGCGTCCGCGAGCCACCCGGGCAGGCGTCTTCTCACCCGGACACCTCCGCCGCCCCGCGCTGGATCCGCCCCAGGCGCCGCACCAGCACCATCGCCGCCAGGTACACCACGGCCCACAGCACGATCGTGTAGCTGATCCCGAACGAGTACCGCTGGAACCGGATCGCCTCCAGATAGGCCCGGATCTGGAGCACCATGGTGGAGTCCCCGGGGCCGCCCTCGGTGAGGGCGTAGATGATGTCGAAGACCTTCAGCGAGTCCATGAAGCGGAAGATCACGGCGACCAGGACGTACGGCCACAGCATCGGCAGGGTCAGCCGCCGCAGGGTGTACCACCGGCCGGCCCCGTCCACCGCCGCCGCCTCGAACGGGGAGCCGGGCAGCGACCGCAGCCCCGCCAGCGCGAGGACCGCCACGAACGGGGTGTACACCCACACGTCCACGGCGATCGACGACAGCAGCGCCCCCGCCGGTGTGTCCGTCCACTGCACCCCGCCCAGACCGAACGGCCGCAGCAGATGGTTGACCACCCCCACGGACGGCTGGAGCATCAGCTTCCAGATGATCGCCGCGATCACCGGCGCGATCATCAACGGCAGGATCAGGATCTTCTCCAGGACCCGGCCCACCGGGGAGGAACGGTGCAGCAGCAGGGCGACGGACACCCCGAGCACGGTCTCCGCACCGGCCGCGCCGACCGCGTACAGCACGGTCACCCACGCCGAGTTCCAGAAGGCGTCCTGGGTCAGGAGCGTCGCGTAGTTGTGCAGCCGCACCAGGTCCGGCTGCGGCTTCGCCGCCGAGAAGTCGAACAGGGTGTAGTACAGGCCGAGCGCGAACGGGTAGAGGATCCCGCAGGTCAGCAGCAGCGCCGGCAGCACGAGCAGGTACGGCCGCAGCCCAGGGCGCCGGCGCATCAGCCGGCCTTCGTCTTCAGGTCACCGGCCAGCCCGTCCAGCACGGACCGGGCGCCCTTCCCGCCGTAGATCTCCTGGAGGGCCGCCGCCCAGCTGGTGGTGGTGTCGAAGAACTGCGCCTGCGGGGTGAACTGGATCCGCGTCCGGCCGGCGACCGTCTCGAAGGTCTCCAGGAAACCGGGGAGGTGCCGCATCCGGTCCTTGTAGGCGCCGTCCTGGCTGACCGACCGGCGCACGGGGTCGATGTGGTTGCCGGTGAGGGCGGCCCTGCGCAGGTGCTCCCGGCCGGTGGCCCACTGGAGGAACAGCCAGGCGGCGCTCTTGCGCCGGCTCCGGGAGTTCATGCCGAGCGACCAGACCCACATGTTGGTGGCGAGCGAGCCGTCCGGTCCCTTCGGCCCCGGATGGAAGGCGATCTGCCCGGAGGCGGGGCTCGCGCCCTTCACGGCCTGGAAGTAGGCGGCCGTGTCGGCGTCGAAGAGCATCCCGGCCTTCTGCGCCCCGAGGTCGCTGGAGCACTGGTACCAGGTGTACGACGTCCAGGACGGCGGCCCGCCCCGCCGCACCATGTCCGCCCAGTCCTCGGTGAAGGCGACCGCCCGGGGGGAGTTCATGGCGGGCGTGAGCCTGCCGCCCTCGACGGTGAAGTCGCGCAGGCCGTTGCGGGCGTACATCGTCATGAACCCGGGGTGGATGGTGGCCCAGCTCCGTGAGCCGCGCACCGCGATCCCGTACATCCCGTCGAACCCGGCGCCGGGCGCCTTCCGCTTGATCACCCCGGCCAGCTCGCGCAGTTCCTCGAAGGTCTCGGCCGGTCTGAGCCCCAGCTTGCGGAAGACCCCGGTGTGGTAGGCGACCACGTTGGTCTCCCAGCCCCACGGCAGCGCGTACTGCCCGCCCCGGCCCAGCGGTTCGCCCGCCTTCAGCGACCACCGGCCGGCCTGGAGGAGGTGGGGGAAGAAGTCCGACCGGTCCCATTCGGCGGCGGTGGCCGAGGAGTTGCGCATCCAGGGGCCCAGGTCCTCCAGCCAGCCCGGCGGCCCGTACTGCCACACCATGTAGGCGCCGAGCATGAACACGTCGTAGGAGGCGCGTCCGCTGGACAGGTCGACGGTGAGCTTGTCGAAGTAGTTGTCCTCGGGGAAGACGTCGTACGTCACCTCGATGCCGGTCTTCTCGGTGAACGACCTCAGGTCGGCGATCAGGGCGTCGGTGTAGGGGTGCTTGTTCAGCAGCGCCTTGACGGTCGTGCCCTTCTCCCGCTTCCAGTCGAAGGACCCGGTGACGTCGTCCGCGGCCGAACCGCCGCCCTTGTCCTGCCGGCCGCCCCCGAACCCGGTGCCGCAGGCGGAGAGCAGCGGGGTGGCGGCGAGGGTGCCGGTGAGCGCGAGGAAGCGTCTGCGGTCGTGCACGTGCCTGTCCATCCGGGACCTCCGTCGGTGGGGCGGTGGGGTCGGGCGGTCAACCGTGCGAGTCGGCTCGACAACAGAGCGTGTAACGGGGACGGAAGACCGTCAATCCCTTGCGCACGGGGAAACGAGGGGGAAATCTCGGGGGAGCGTGGGAAGTTCACACGGGTGGTCGCTAACTGCGGAGGCGGGTATGGCGTCGGCGTGGCTCGGGATCGACCTCGGCACCCAGGGCGTACGGGCCCTGCTCGTGACCGCCGACGGTCAGGTGCTCGGCACCGGATCGGCGCCGCTCGTGCGGGGCCGCCGGGAGGGGGCACGGCACGAGCAGGACCCCGGGGAATGGTGGGAGGCGGTCCGCACGGCCGCCCGGACCGCGCTCGACGGGGTGCGGACTCCGGTGGCCGGGGTGGCGGTGTGCGGCACCTCCGGGACCGTGCTGCTCACGGACGACGCCGGCCGCCCGCTGGGGCCCGCGCTGATGTACGACGACCGGCGGGCCGCGGCCGAGGGTGCGAGGCTGCGGTCGGCGGGGCTGGCGGTCCAGGACACCTGGGCGCTGCCCAAGGCCCGCTGGCTGACCGCCCGGCACGGTCCCGGCCGGGTCGCGCACCAGCCGGACGTGATCACCGCCCGGCTGGTCGGGCACCGGGTGCCCAGCGATTCCAGCCACGCCCTGAAAACCGCCTACGACCTGCGGCGCGACGCCTGGCCGGAGCTCACCGGCCTGCCCCCGGACGCCCTCCCGCCCGTCGTGCCCCCCGGCACCCGGCTCGGCGAGGTCGGCCCGGCCGCCGCCGACGCCACCGGCATCCCCGCCGGCACGCCCGTCATCGCGGGCATGACCGACGGCTGCGCCGCACAGATCGCCGCCGGGGCGCTGCGCCCCGGCGCGTGGAACTCGGTGCTGGGCACGACACTCGTGCTCAAGGGCGCGGCCACCGAGCCCGTGGCCGACCCGGCCGGCGTGGTCTACAACCATCGCGGCCCGGACGGCACCTGGCTGCCCGGCGGCGCCTCCAGCGTCGGCGCGGGCGTCCTCACCGCCCGCTTCCCGGGCGCCGACCCGGCCGCCCTGGACGCCCGCGCCGCCGCCTTCGAACCCTCGAACGCCGTGGCCTACCCTCTCGTCTCGCCCGGCGAACGCTTCCCCTTCCACGCCCCGCACGCCACCTCGCTGCTGCTGGGCGACCCGGAGTCGGACGCCGACCTGTGGGCGGCCCTCCTCCAGGGCGTCGCCTTCACCGAGCGCCTCTGCCTGGACTACCTCCACCACCTGGGCGCCCCCCTGGACGGCACCCTCGCCCTGACCGGCGGCGGTGCCCGCAGCGCCTACTGGACCCAGCTGCGCGCCGACGTCCTGGGCCGCCCGGTGCGGGTGCCGGCCCGCACCGAGCCGGCGCTGGGCATGGCGGCGCTGGCCGCGTACGGCACGGGGGCGGCGCCGACGCTCGCCGAGACGGCGGAGGGCATGGTGCGGGCGGGGACGACGGTCGAACCGCGGCCCGGCCGCACGGCGCGGTTCACCGAGCCGTACGCGCGGCTGGTGGCGGAGCTGGAGGCCCGGGGCTGGCTGCCGGGTGCGGTGGCCGGCCACGCGCGGGCCCGGATGTAGCGACGGGGCGGCGCGGTGGCGGGGGTGACCGCGATACTGGCGGCCATGACCACCCCCACCACGCTTCTCCTCTCCCGTCACGGCGAGACCGTCTGGCACGCCCGGAACCGGTACGCCGGGGTCAGCGACGTGGCCCTGACCGACACCGGGCGTGCCCAGGCCGAGGCGCTGGGGCGGTGGGCCGCCGCGCACCCGGTGGACGCCGTGTGGACCTCGCCCCTGTCCCGGGCGAGCGCCACCGCCGGGCCCGCCTGCCGGGCCCTGGGCGTCACCCCGCACCGCGAACCGGACCTCCGGGAATGCGACTTCGGCGTGGTGGAGGGGCGTACGCTCGCGCAGTTCGCGGCCGAGGACCCGCAGGCGGCGGAGGCGTTCCGGCGGGACCCGGTGGCGCACCCGTTCCCCGGCGCCGAGGACCCCCGCGCGGCGGCCGGGCGCGGCGCCGCCGCCCTGCGCCGCATCGCCGCCGCGCACCCCGGCGGGCGGGTCCTGGTCGTCGCCCACAACACCCTGCTGCGGCTCGTCCTGTGCTCCCTGCTGGGCATCCCCCTGGCCGAGTACCGCAGGGTGTTCCCGCGGCTGCGCAACGCGGCGCTGTCCGAGATCCGCGTCGACGGCGACCGGGCCGCGCTGCTGTCGCTGAACGTGCCCTGCGACTGACGCACGACAGGAGGGCCCCCGCGAGTCACGTCCTCGCGGGGGCCCTCCCTTCATCCGCCTGCCGCCGTGAAGGGTGAGAAGACGATCACGAGGCAGGACGATCAGCGGCCGGTCAGGGCGCGAGCAGCAGCACGTCCGCGCGGGACCTGGCGGCCTCGTGACGGCGTGCGACGTCCTGCCAGTCCACCACCTGCCACATGGCCTCGATGAAGTCGGCCTTCTGGTTCTTGTACTGGAGGTAGAAGGCGTGCTCCCAGGCGTCGAAGACCAGGATCGGGACGGCGCCCTGGCCGACGTTGCCCTGGTGGTCGTAGACCTGCTCCACGATCAGGCGTCCGCTCAGCGGCTCGTGGGCGAGCACGCCCCAGCCCGAACCCTGGGTGGTGGCCGCGGCCTTGGACAGCTGCGTCCGGAACGCGGCGAACGAACCGAACGACTCCTTGATCGCGTCGGCCAGTGCGCCCACACCGTCGGCGGCCAGCGGCTCGCCGCCGCCGTCCTTCGGGCCGGTCATGTTCTGCCAGTAGACCGAGTGCAGGATGTGCCCGGACAGATGGAAGGCCAGGTTCTTCTCCAGGCCGTTGACCGAGCCCCACGCCTCCTTCTCCCGTGCCTCGGCGAGCTGCTCCAGGGTGTCGTTGGCGCCCTTCACATAGGCCGCGTGGTGCTTGTCGTGGTGCAGCTCGATGATCTCGGGGCTGATCACGGGGGCCAGCGCGGAGTAGTCGTAGGGCAGTTCGGGCAGCGTGTAGACGGGCATGGGTGATCCCCTCCAACCTTATTGCAAGTCACTTGCAGGTACACGCTAGCAACAAGAACGCCCGGGCAACACAAAGGCCCCCACGTGTCGTCCATGGGGGCCTGTCGCGTGCGGGGGCCGGATCAGCGGCGGGCGCGCACCCGCTGCCACACATAACCCGCCACCGCCAGGGCCAGGGTCATCGTGCCCGTCGAGTACAGCTGCACCCGGGTGTCCGGCTCCCGGGCCATCAGCACGAAGATCGCCGCCATGCCGGCCAGCGCGGCCCAGGTCAGCCACGGGAACGCCCACATGCGCACGACGAGCTTGTCCGGCGCCTCCCGCTCGATCCGGCGGCGCAGCAGCAGCTGCGAGACCGCGATGAAGATCCAGACGACCAGGATGACCGCGCCGATCATGTTCAGCAGCCAGCGGAAGATGTCGTCCGGACGCCAGTAGTTCAGCATCACGCAGACGAAACCGAGGACGCAGGAGGTGAGCACCGCGATCCGGGGGACCCCGCCGGACAGCCGCGCCAGCGCCTTCGGGCCCTGGCCGCGCCCGACCAGCGAGTAGGCGATGCGCGAGGAGCCGTAGATGTTGGCGTTCATCGCGGACAGCAGGGCGACCAGGACGACCACGTTCATCAGCTGACCCGCGCCGGGGATGCCCAGGTGGTCCAGGGTGGCCACGTACGGGCCCTTCTCCACGACCTCCTTGGAGTCCCACGGGACGAGCGTGACGACGACCGCCATGGAGCCGATGTAGAACAGGGCGATGCGCCACATCGCCGTGCGGACGGCGGACGCCACACCCCGCACCGGGTCCTCCGACTCCGCCGCCGCGATGGTGACCGTCTCCAGCCCGCCGTACGCGAACACCGAGGCGAGCAGTCCGACCAGCAGGCCCTCGTTGCCGTGGGGCAGGAAGTCGGACAGATGCGAGGCGCCGGGGGAGTCCGTGCCCGGCAGCACGCCCGCGATGGCCAGCACGCCCAGGATCAGGAACAGGCTGATCGCGCCGACCTTCAGCGCCGCGAACCAGAACTCGAACTCGCCGAAGTTCTTCACGGCGGCCAGGTTCGCCCCGCAGAACACCACCATGAACAGCGCGACCCAGGCCCACTGCGGGGTGCCCGGCAGCCAGCCCTGCACGATGTGCGCGGCGCCGATGCCCTCCAGGCCGACGGCCGTGCACAGTAGCACCCAGAACGACCAGCCCGCGGCGAAGCCCGCCCACGGGCCGATCGCCCGCTCGGCGTGCGCCGAGAAGGAACCCGAGGACGGGTAGGCGGCCGACATCTCGCCGAGCATCCGCATCACCAGCATCACCAGGAGGCCGGAGAGGGCGTAGGCGATGACGATGGACGGTCCGGCGGCGGCGATCCCCGCCCCGGAACCGACGAACAGGCCCGCGCCGATGACCCCGCCGAGGGCGATCATCGACAGATGGCGCTGTTTGAGGCCGTGGGAGAGGGAGCCGTCCGTCTGCTGGTCCGGCGGCGTCTTCGTGGTCGTGCTGCTGGGCATGGGCGCGGCTCTCCCGGTCAAGGAAGGATAAAAACCCCGCCAGTCTGGGCGGCCCGTCCGCTGACGCGAAGGGGCCGCCCACTATCCGGACATCTGCCGCACGCAGCGTGCAGGGACCGTCACGCCGCCACGGGCGTGTAGTGCGAGGCGTCGCCCTCGATCGAGTAGCTCTCCTTGCCCTCGATGCCGGCCGGGATGTCACCGGCCACGGTCACCCGGTGCAGCCGGCGCGGCTGCCCGTCGTAGTTGTCGATGGCGTAGTGCTGGGTGATGCGGTTGTCGAAGAGGACCAGCTGCCGCTCCGACCAGCGCCAGCGCAGTACGTTCTCCGGCCGGGTGACGTACGCCTGGAACAGGTCCAGGACCTTGCGGGACTCGCCCGCCGACAGGCCCACGATCCGCTGCGCGAACCCGCCGACGAACAGCCCGCGCTCACCGGTCAGCGGATGGACGCGGACCACCGGGTGGACGGTGCGGTACGAGATGGAGGTGAACCGGGCGCGCTGGGCGGCCCGCTCCTCGTCGATCTCCTCCTCCGGCACCGCGTAGTCGTAGTCGTTGGTGTGCTCGGCCCACAGGGTGTCGGCGAAGCGGCGCAGCGGCTCGGGCAGGTCCCGGTAGGCGGCGGCCGCGTTGGCGATCAGGGTCTCGCCGCCGTACGGCGGGACGGTGATCGAACGCAGGGTGCTGGCCTGCGGCGGGTTCAGCACGAACGTCACGTCGGTGTGCCAGTGGTTGGCCCGGCCCCGCTCGCTGTCCACGGGCAGCACGTTCGGGGCGCCGTCGACGGCACCGACCGTCGGGTGCGCGGTAGTCAGGTCGCCGAAGTGGCGGGCGAAGGCCTGCTGGCCCGCGTCGTCCAGGTCGCCGGCGTCGAAGACCAGCGCCTTGTGGGTGTTCAGGGCCTCGCGGAGCGCGGCGACCTGCTCCCGGGCGAGCGGCCGGGTGATGTCGACGCCGGTGACCCGGGCGCCGATGCGCGCGGTGACCTTGGTGATCTCCAGGGACATGACGGGTCCTTTCAGACGAGCGCGGGGGCGGGGGAGGTAGCGGCGGTCACGTACTGGTTGGCGGGGCGGGGCAGGCCGTAGCGCTCCCGCAGGGTCTGCCGGGGGCCGTACGCGGTGCGCAGCAGGCCCCGGGCGCGCAGGATCGGCACGACGTGCTCGACGAACACCTCCAGGCCGGAGGGCAGCACGGCCGGCATGATGTTGAAGCCGTCGGCGGCGCCCTCGGTGAACCAGGTCCCGATCTGGTCGGCGACCTGCTCGGGCGTCCCGGCGAAGGTGAGGTGCCCGCGCCCGCCGCCGAGCCGGCCGATCAGCTGCCGGACGGTGAGCCTGTCGCGCCGGGCCAGCTCCACGACGAGCGTGTAGCGGCTCTTGGCGCCCTCGACGGCCGACTCGGGCGGCAGGTCGGCGGGCAGCCGGGCGTCCAGCTCCAGCGTGCCGGGTTCCAGCTGGAGCAGGCTCTCCAGCCGGGCCACCCCGTGGTCGTACACGATGTGGTCCTCCAGGACCTGCTCGTTCGCCCGCGCCTCGGCCTCCGTCGACCCGAGGACGGGGACGATCCCGGGCAACACCTTGACGTGCTCCGGGTCGCGCCCGGCCCGCTCGGTGCGGGCCTTGAGGTCGCGGTAGAAGGCCTGCGCGTCGGCGAGGGTCTGCTGCGCGGTGAACACGGCCTCCGCGTACCGGGCGGCGAACGCCTTGCCGTCCTCCGAGGAGCCGGCCTGCACCAGCAGCGGATAGCCCTGCGGGGTGCGCGGGACGTTGAGGGCGCCGGCGACGCTGAAGTACGTCCCCCGGTGCCGGGGCGGGTGGATCCTGCTGTCGTCGCCCCAGACACCGGCCGCCTTGTCGGCGACGACCGCGTCGTCCTCCCAGCTGTCCCACAGCTTAAGGGCCACGTCGAGGAACTCGGCGGCACGGGCGTACCGCTCGGCGTGCGCGGGCTCGTGCTCCAGGCCGAAGTTGCGGGCGGCCTCCGCGCCGGCGGTGGTGACGATGTTCCAGCCGGCCCGGCCGCCGCTGATGATGTCCAGCGAGGCGAACTTGCGGGCCAGGTTGTAGGGCGAGTTGTAGGAGGTGGAGGCGGTGGCGATCAGCCCGATGTGCTCGGTGGCCGTCGCCAGCGCGGTCAGCAGGGTGAGCGGTTCCAGGGCACCGGCCGGCCGCTGGGCGAGGTTGCTCCACAGCTGGGGGCCGTCGGCGAGGAAGAGGGAGTCGAACGTGCCGCGTTCGGCGATCCGCGCCAGCCTGACGTGGTGGGCGAGGTCGACGTGGGCGTACGGGTCGCTCTCCGGCAGCCGCCACGACGCCTCGTGGTGGCCGGTGTTCATCAGGAACGCGTTCAGGTGGAGCTGTCTGGTGGTCATCGGTGGTCCTCCGTGACACCGAGGGCGGCCAGCAGCCGCTCGCGGTACTCGCCCAGCACCGGCTCCCGGTAGGAGCGCGGGTGGGGACGGTCGATGGTCAGGTCGAGACCGATCCGGCCCTCGTCCAGGACGAGAACCCGGTCGGCGAGCACGATCGCCTCGTCGACGTCGTGGGTGACGAGCAGCACGGAGGGCCGGTGGCGCTTCCACAGCTCGCGCAGCAGGTGGTGCATCCGGATCCGGGTCAGCGCGTCCAGCGCGCCGAACGGCTCGTCGGCGAGCAGCAGTTCGGGCTCGCGGACCAGGGAGCGGGCGAGTGCGGCGCGCTGGGCCTCGCCGCCGGACAGCTGGCCCGGCCAGGCCCGCTCGCGGCCCTTCAGCCCGACCTCCGCCAGCGCCGCCCGGCCGCGTTCCTCGGCGTCCTTGCCGTCCAGGCCGAGCAGGACGTTGTCCAGCACCCGGCGCCAGGGCAGCAGCCGGGAGTCCTGGAACACCACCGAGACCCGTTCGGGCGCGGTGAGCCGGCCGCTGCCGGCCACCCCGTGGTCCAGGCCGGCCACCGCCCGCAGCAGGGTGGACTTGCCGGAGCCGCTGTGCCCGAGCAGGGCGGTGAACTGGCCGGCGGGCAGGTCGAGGTCGATGCCGTCCAGGACGGTACGGCCCTCGAACGACCGGGTCAGGCCCCGCAGCCGGACGGCGGACCGGGTCAGTTGCTCAGTGTGCGGCGCCACGACAGCACCCTCCGTTCGATCAGACGGACCACGCTGTCGGAGACGAGGCCGAAGACGCCGTAGATGAGCAGGCCGACCAGGATGACGTCGGTCCGGCCGTAGTTCTGCGCCTGGAACATCAGGTAGCCGAGCCCGCTGGTGGCGTTGATCTGCTCCAGCACCACCAGGCCCAGCCAGGAGCCGGTCACCCCGAGCCGGAGTCCCACGAAGAATCCGGGCAGCGCGCCGGGGACGACCACCTGGCGGACGAAGGCGAGCCGTGACAGGCCCTGCACCTCGGCGAGTTCGACGAAGCGGCTGTCGATGCCGGACAGCGCGGCGTGCGTGTTCAGGTAGATCGGGACGTAGACGACGATCGCGATGACGGCGATCTTGAACGTCTCCCCGATGCCCAGCCAGAGGATGAACAGCGGGATCAGCCCGAGGGTGGGTATCGCCCGGTTGAGCTGCACCGTGCCGTCGATCAGCGCCTCCCCGGTCCGGCTGAGGCCGGCGGCGAGCGCGAGCAGCACCCCGGCGGTCAGTCCGATCGCGAAGCCGTACCCGGCCCGTTCCAGGGAGGTCAGCACATCGGTGGGCAGCGTGCCGTCGGTCCACAGGTGGCCGGCGGTGCGCAGGACGGTCCAGGGTGCGGGGATCGCGCCCGGGTCGAGCTGCCCGGCCGCCGAGGCGCCGGCCCACAGGGCGAGCACCACCAGCGGTCCGGCCAGCCGGGCGGCGGGCAGCCGGCGGCCGGGGGAGAGGCGGCGGCGCCTGCGGACCTGGGGGAGTTCCCCGGCCGCTGCCGCGGGCGGCGCGGTCGTCGTCGTGGTCACGGTGGTCACCTCCGGTACTCCTCGGGTACGGCCTTGGCGGCGATGGACTCGAAGCGGTGGTCGAAGAGGGAGGACACGTCGAACTTCTTCACGAAGCCGCCCTCGGCGAGCAGGTCGGCGGTCTCCTGCTCCCACTTGACGGCCTCGTCCCAACTGGGCGGGAAGAGCGGCTTGTTGGCGAGGGCGGTGATGGACCTGGCCTGGTCCGGGCTGAGGTTCTGCGTCTTGACGAAGAACTCCTCGTTCCACACGTCCGGGTGCTCGTACTGCCACACCTGGCCCCTGGCCCACTCGGGGATGTAGGCGGCGATCGCGGCGGCCTTCGCCGGGTCGTCCAGCACGGACTGCGGGGCCCACAGCAGGTTGAGCAGGTCGACGACGTCGGTCCTGATGGCGTGGGCGCCCTCGTCCCCGTACTGCTTGAGGTACGCCGGGGCCTGGTTGTTGGCGAGCGGGGCGATGTCGACCTGGCCGGACTGGAGGGCGGTCAGGAACTGGTTGCTGGTCAGCGGGACCAGTGTCACGTCGTCGTACTTCAGGCCCGCCTGCTTCAGCGCCCGCAGCAGGACGACGCCCTGGGCCTGCCCCTGGGAGAAGGCGAGCCGCTTGCCCCGGAAGCCCGCGACCGTGCGGATGCCGCTGCCCGGCCTGGTGGCGAAGAGGTAGTTGGGCCTGCGGGTGATGTCGATCGCGACGATCTTGGCGTCGAAGCCCTGGTAGTGCGCCTGGATCGGCGGGATGCCCGCGTTGTTGGCGACGTCCAGGGACCTGGCGCGGAAGGCGTTGATGACATCCGGGCCCGCCCCGATGTTCGCCCAGCTCGACACCGTGAACGGCAGCCGGGGCAGCTTCGCCAGCCGGAACTGCAACTGCTGCACGTTCTGGTACGAGGCGATCTTCAGACTGGTGCCGGCCGGGACCTTGCCGGCGAGCGGCCTGGTGGCCGCGCCCGGGGTGGCGGCGGTGGCCTCGCCGTCGGCGCAGCCGCTGAGACCCGCCACGGCGGCGGACGCGCCGAGCAGGGAGGTGAGAAAGACACGACGGTGCATGGGAGCACTCCCTGGGAGTGGAAAAAAGGAAAGACAGAAAGAATTCCGGGCGGGCAGGCCGGAAGAAGGGGGAACACGCAACGGAAACACGCGCTTCATGCGCGGCAATGTGTCAGCAACAGAAGGTGCGACAGCTCATATGCGTGTCCATGACCAGGATGTTCCCGGTCATGGACGGCCCCTGTCAACATTCCGAGTTTCTGAATTAAATAGCCTCAGGTGACGTGCTCAATGGATCCCGGAACAAAGTGTCCAGCGCCACCGAACCGCCCGCCGTCGCCAGCACGTGGTCCGGGAAACTCGTCGGCAGGACGTGCGCCGAACGGGTGGTGCCCACCGCCTCCCGCAACGCGCCGAGGCAGCCGTCGACGTGCATGACCCCGACCTCGGTCACCACGACCGTCTCCGGGTTCAGCACGTCCAGCAGCAGCCCGGCCGCCCGCCCGGTCATCCGCGACCGCTCCACCAGCAGCCGCCGGGCCACCGCGTTCCCGGCCGCCGCCGCGGCCACCACGTGCATCGGATTGGCCGAGTCGGTCACCCCGGCCGCCCGCGCCCGCCGGCACAGCGTCCGCTCGCTCAGCTCGGCCTGGAGGCAGCCGGTACCGCCGCACGCGCACGGCTCGGTGCCGCCCGGCACCGGCAGATGGCCGATCGCCCCGGCCGCCGAACGCGGCCCGTGGTGCACCTCGTCGTTGGTGGCGAAGGCCGCGTCCACCACGTTGCCCACGAACAGGTGCAGCACGCTGCGGCTGCCCCGGGCCCGCCCGAACAGCCGCTCCCCGTTCACCAGCGCCCGCGCGTGCCCGTCCACGCGGACCGGCAGACCCGTGCGGGCACCGAGCAGCTCCCGCACCGGCACGTCCCGCCAGCCCAGCAGCTCGTGCTCGACCACGGTGCCCCTCTCCCGGTCCACCCAGCCGCCGACCGCCACCCCGACCGCCAGCGGGCGCCGGCCCGGCACCCCGGCGAGCAGCGCCCCGAGTCCCTCGGCGGCCCGCGCCAGCACCCGGCCGGGATCGGTGCGTTCGTGCTTCAGCTCCCGCCGGGCCACCACCCGGCCGCGCAGATCGAGCAGGGCGACCGTGGTGTACGGCACGGCCACGTGCACCCCGGCGACCAGGAAACGGGCGTCGTCCAGTTCGACGGGGACGTGCGGCCGGCCGACCCCGCCCGAGCGGCGGGGCGCGGCCGACTCGCGGATCAGCCCGAGTCCGGTGAGCCGGGCACAGTGCTCGGTCACCGACGCGGGCGACAGGCCGGTCAGCCGGGCGATGGTGCTGCGCGCCACCGGGCCGTGCTCCAGGACGGAGCGCAGCACGAGGCTGGCGCTGGTGCGCCGCCGGTCGCTGTCGGCGGCACGCGGAACGGGGGAGACAAGGGTGGATGCCGCGGTACGGGGCATGGAGAACCGTCCTCGGGAACGGGGCCGACACGTCACGGAGGACAGGGGCGTGCCGCAGCCCGCCCCTACCCGGGACGGCGACAGGTGGCCGTGCCCTGGCGTCGCAGGTCGACATAGCGACGCGAGGTGAAGTACCGGGCCTGGGCAACCATGCGAGCGAAGCTAGCAAAACGCCCCCGCGCTGCCCAGACGGCGACCGACGGGCGAGACGGACACGCGAGGGGCTTTTGGTGGGTCCCTACAGTCGTCGGCCCGGGTGGGGGAGTGAGCGGCGCGTCCCTGCCTCAGTGACCGGTATCACGCCCGCACAGGTGTCGGTGGCCTCCTTTGTGCGAAGCACACCAAGCGGCCGTTCCTCCCTTTGTCGAGCGCCGACGGTGATCGGCGTCCGGGCGCTGGGATAGCGTCGCGGTGTCCCGACATGTCCACACCACCTCGCGGAGTCCCCATGAGCACCGCCACCGCCACCGCCCGCCCCGGCGCAGTCCTCGCCGACCTGCTCCCCGCGTCCCGCGTCCGCGACGCGGTCCTCGTCCTCGGCGGTGCCGCGCTCACCGGCCTCGCGGCCCAGCTGTCGGTCCAGGTGCCCGGCTCCCCGGTGCCGGTGACGGGCCAGACCTTCGCCGCGCTGCTCGTGGGCACCACGCTCGGCGCCCGCCGCGGCTTCCTCTCCCTCGCGTTGTACGCGCTGGCCGGTGTGGCCGGCGTGCCGTGGTTCGCGGGCGGTGCCTCCGGCGCCGGTCTGGTCTCCTTCGGTTACGTCCTCGGCATGCTGCTGGCCTCCGCCCTCGTCGGCGCCCTGGCCCGGCGCGGCGCCGACCGCTCGCCGCTGCGCATGGCGGGCACGATGATCCTCGGCGAGGCCGTCATCTACGCCGTCGGCGTGCCGTACCTGGCCCTGGCCGCCCACCTGTCGGCGTCCCAGGCGGTCGCGGCCGGCCTCACCCCGTTCCTCGTCGGCGACGCCCTCAAGGCGGCCCTGGCGATGGGCGCGCTGCCCACGGCCTGGAAGCTCACCGGCGAACGCTGAGGCACCCGGAACGCGGCAGGGCCGCACCACCCGACGTATGCCGGGGGGTGCGGCCCTGCCGCTCGTGGTGCCGGGTCAGCCGATGGACACCTTGTCGGCCGGGGCCTCGGCCGCCGCGGGCGCACGGCGCGCGGCGAGCCGCTCCTTCACCAGGGCGATCACCAGCACCACCGCCGCGACCAGCAGCGACAGCAGCACGGTCTCGCGGCCGTCGTGCTCGGTGTCGAACAGCATGTAGACGAGGACGCCCACGATCAGCGTGGCCGTCGCCCAGGTCAGGTACGGGTAGAGCCACATCCGGACGACGAGCTTCTCCGGCGCCTCCCGCTCGATGATCTTGCGCATCCGCAGCTGCGAGAAGCAGATGACCAGCCACACGAACAGGGCGACCGCGCCGGAGGAGTTGACGAGGAAGAGGAAGATCTTGTCCGGGGACAGGTAGTTGAAGAAGACGGCGACGAAGCCGAACACGACCGACGCGAGGATCGCCGTCATCGGCACGCCCCGGCTGTTGACCCGCGCGAACGCCTTCGGGGCGTCACCCCGCTCGCCGAGCGAGAAGGCCATCCGGGAGGCCGTGTAGAGGCCGGAGTTGAGACAGGACAGCACCGAGGTCAGCACGATGACGTTCATGATCTCGCCGGCGTGCGCGATGCCCAGCGAGTTCAGGGCGGCGACGTAGGAGCCGTCCTTCGCGATGGAGGCGTCGTCCCACGGGAGCAGCGCGACCACGATGAGGATCGAGCCGAGGTAGAAGACGCCGATCCGCCAGATGATGCTGTTGGTCGACTTGGTGACCGCCCGCTGCGGGTCCTCGGACTCCCCGGCCGCCAGGGTCGCGATCTCGCTGCCCATGAAGGAGAAGACGACCAGCAGGACGCCGGTGAGGATCGCGCCCGGGCCGTGCGGCAGGAAACCGCCGTGCGAGGTGAGGTTGCCGAAGGACGCCTTGTCGGCGTGGACGCCCGGCAGCACGCCGAACACGGCGAGCAGACCGATGACGATGAACGCGCCGATCGCCACGACCTTGATGCCGGCGAACCAGAATTCGAACTCGCCGTAGGAGCCGACGGAGACCAGGTTGGTCGCGGTCAGCACGGTCATCACGATGAGTGCCCAGCCCCACTGCGGGATGTTCGGCACCCACCCTTCGAGGATCTTCGCGCCGGCGGTCGCCTCGACGGCGAGCACGACGCCCCAGAAGAACCAGTACAGCCAGCCGATGGAGAACCCGGCCCAGCGGCCCAGCGCACGGTCGGCGTGCGCGGAGAACGAGCCGGAGGTCGGATTGGCGGCGGACATCTCGCCGAGCATGCGCATCACCAGCACGACGAGCGTGCCGACGAGGGCGTAGGACAGGAGGATGCCGGGTCCCGCGGTGGCGATACCGGAACTGGAGCCGACGAAGAGGCCGGCTCCGATGACGCCGCCGATCGCGATCATCGTCAGATGGCGGTTCTTGAGTCCTGCTTGGAGGCCCGAACCAGGGGTCATGGACGGATTTCCTTTGCGCCAGGTGGAGCTGCCCGTACGAGCGGTGTACGAGTCGGTCCAGTGAATCTGAGGCCAACCAATTCGGGAACCTCTGAATCCGGATTGTTACCTGAGGTTTCCTTGAGGTTCTATGGTGCCCCTCACAGTTCCGAGATCCTCTTCGCCCGCGGCACCCGGGGCTGCTGCCCCGGAACGGGCGTGTCACACTCGTGGCATGCGCGTGTATCTCGGCTCCGACCATGCGGGCTACGAACTCAAGAACCACCTCGTCGAGTGGCTGAAGGCCGCCGGCCACGAGCCCGTCGACTGCGGGCCCCACCTCTACGACGCCCAGGACGACTACCCGCCGTTCTGCCTGCGCGCCGCGGAGAAGGCGGCGGCCGACCCGGAGGCCCTCGGTGTCGTGATCGGCGGCTCCGGCAACGGCGAGCAGATCGCCGCGAACAAGGTCAAGGGCGTGCGCGCCGCGCTGGCCTGGAGCGAGGAGACGGCGTCGCTCGGCCGCCAGCACAACGACGCCAACGTGGTGGCCGTCGGCGCGCGCATGCACAGCACCGAGGAGGCGACCAGGTTCGTCGAGGTCTTCCTCGCCACCCCCTTCTCCGGTGACGAGCGCCACATCCGCCGCATCGACATGCTGGCGGCGTACGAGACCACGGGCGACCTCCCGCCGATCCCCGCCCACCACCCGCAGCAGGACTGACGCTCCCCGGGAGCAGGCGGAACCGCAGGAGGGGAAGGAACGGCGACCGTGCCAGAGGGGCACACGATCCACCGGCTGGCACAGGACTACGCCGCCCGCTTCCTGGGCACGGCCCCGCGGGTCACCAGCCCCCAGGGCAAGTTCTCCGACGCCGCCGCCCTCCTGGACCGCACCGGGCTGACCGCCACCGAGGCCCACGGCAAACACCTTTTCCTGGGCTTCCGGGACGCCGACTGGGTCCACATCCACCTCGGCCTCTTCGGCAAGGTCGGCTTCGGTGACGGTCCCGCGCCCCCGCCCACGGACACCGTCCGGCTCCGGCTCGCGCACGACACGGCCTACGTCGACCTGCGCGGCCCCACCACCTGCGCCCTGATCACGGACGCCGAGAAGCGGGCCGTCCACGACCGGCTCGGCCCCGACCCGCTCCGCGAGGACGCCGACCCCGGCGCCGCGTACCGGCGGATCTCCCGCAGCCGAACGACGATCGCCGCGCTGCTCATGGACCAGAAGGTGGTCGCCGGCGTCGGCAACGTCTACCGCGCCGAGGTCCTCTTCCGGCACGGCATCGACCCCTACCGGGCCGGCCGGGACATCACCCCGGCCGAGTGGGACGCCCTCTGGGCCGACCTGGCCACGCTGATGCGCGAGGGGGTGCGGAACAACCGGATCGACACCGTCCGCCCGGAGCACACCCCCGAGGCGATGGGCCGCCCGCCCCGCGTGGACGACCACGGCGGCGAGGTGTGCGTCTACCGCCGCGCCACCCTGCCCTGCCACGTCTGCGGCGAGCGGATCCGCACCGCCGGCCTCGCCGCCCGCAACCTCTTCTGGTGCCCCGGCTGCCAGCGACACTGACGTCGGCAGCGGTGCGGCCGGCCGGGTCACCGGCGCCGGTGACGCCGACGGCCGCGGGGCAACCCGGGCACCGCCCCCGCACCGGACCCGGGCGCCGGTGCCCTCAGAAGCCGTGCGGCAGCCACGGGGCCACCGCCGAGCCGAACGCCGACGACGCCTCCGCCAGCGCCCCCGGCCGCAGTTCCCGCACCCGCCCGGCCGCCGCCAGCGACAGCAGGCTCACCCCGCCGAGGTAGGCCGCGCCCAGCTCCCGTACGGACAGGGCGAGATCGGCCGCGTCGGCCGTCCGCTCGCAGCTCGCTCCCTTCGCGTCACCCGTCAGCCGCCAACGCCCCGCGTTCCACGGGCAGAAGGCGTCCGCCACCTCGAACACGACATCCACCGGTACCTGATAGGTGCGCGCCGACAGGGCCGGCCCCACGTCCACCAGCCGCACATAGGCGTCGTCACCCAGCCGCGGCTTGCAGCGGCGGGTGTCGGAGACCAGGTACCGCCAGGCGTCGTCCACCGGCCGCGACCGCACCGACACCGTCGTCATCAGGTCGATGCCGAACAGGAAACGCCACAGCGCGGCCTCGGTCACGGGATCGAGCGCGGCCAGGGCCCGCAGGTGCACCGTGCCGTCGGCACCGCTCTCGTTCCAGGCGCCGCGGGTGTGGAAGCGGACGTAACCGCTGGTCCTGCCGTCCCGTTCGGCGACCACGCACCGCAGCGCCGACCCGCCCTCGCGCCGGCTCTCCGGGTCGAGCAGCCCGGCCCGCTCCCAGCCGGGCCGCCGGGCCAGCATGCCCGGCCGCCCCGGCACCAGGGCCGCGTACACGGCCTCGCAGGCGTCCAGGACATCGGCCGGCTCCGCGTACCGCAGCCGCACCTCGTCGGTACCGGCCGGCACGTCCAGCGTCACCCGGCTCGTGTCGATCTCGGCGCCGACCCGGAAGGTCGCCGCGCCGTATCCGAACCGGCCGTAGATGGCCGGCTCCGACGCGGTCAGCACCGCGAGCGGCTCCCCCAGCGCGCGGACGTCGTCCAGCTGGCGGCGCATCATCGAGGTCAGCACCCCGCGCCGGCGGTGGGTGGCCACCACGCCCACCATCGTCACCCCGGCCGTGGGCACCGCGGCCCCGCCCGGCACGGTCATCCGGAAGCTGAACGCCCCCGCCGTGCCGACGACCGCGTCCCCGTCCCAGACGGCGAGAGAACGGTCGAACTCGGTCACGGACCGGTCCAGCGCCCGCTCCTCGGCCGGCGCCGGCCCCGCACCGAAGGACCGGTACAAGGCGTCGTACCACCGGTCCCACTCGTCCTCGCGCAGCACCCTCGGCCCGGTCTCGCGGTCAGTCCCCATGCGCCATGCCTATCAGGGCGGCAGGGGACGGGCCAGCGAATATCCCCCGGGCACCCTCCGGCACCCGGCAGGCGGCGGGACGGCGAAGCGGAGCCCCGCACGGGGGACAAGTGGGACCTCCCGTGCCAAGCGGCCGGTCCGCTGGATAGGGTCCCGGACTAATGGCAGCAGGACGAGCGCGGCGCGCGAAGGCCGAGACGTTCACGGCCCGGTGCAAGATGCAGTGGCACCGGGCCCGCGTCGGGCTGCGCAGAAGCGCCGTGGACTACTTCCGCGGCGACGGCTCCGACTGGATCGCCTTCGCCGGACTGCTGCTGACCGTCCCCCTGCTCGCGGCCATGACCCTGGTCGACTCGGTGTGGTGCTCACCGGCCACCCTGGTGCTGCCCATCGTCGCGGGCGGCCTGCTGCTGCGCCCGGCCAGCCTGCTCGGCCTGTACGCGGCGGCGGCCACCGCGCTGATCGTGGAGTCGGTGCGGCTCGGCCCATACACCGAGGGCCCCTCCCGGGTCACCCCGGGCATCGTCCTGGTGGTCGCCGCGTGCGGCTTCTTCGGGCTGCTCACCGCGCAGTTCCGCAGCCGGGTCGGCGTGCCCTGGCGGCGCGGCGGCACCATGCTGTTCGACCTGCGCGAGCGGATCCGCGTGCAGAGCAAGCTCCCCGAACTGCCGCGGGGCTGGCACCACGAGATGGCGCTGCGCCCGGCCGGCGGCCAGTCCTTCTCCGGTGACTTCGTCGTCGCGGCCCGCACGAACGGCGGCCGGACCCTGGAGGTCGTCCTCACCGACGTGTCCGGCAAGGGCATGGACGCCGGCTCGCGCGCCCTGCTGCTGTCCGGCGCCTTCGGCGGCCTCCTCGGCTCCCTGCCCCCGCACGCCTTCCTCCCGGCCGCCAACGGCTATCTCCTGCGCCAGGACTGGGAGGAGGGCTTCGCCACCTCCATCCACCTCGTCCTGGACCTCGACTCCGGGGACTACGAGCTGTACTCCGCCGGCCATCCGCCGGGGCTCCAGCTCAGCGCGGGCAGCGGACGCTGGGAGGAGAAGGCCGCCGAGGGACCCCTGCTCGGCGTGTACGACGGCGCCCAGTTCGACCCCGTGAAGGGCTCGCTGCGGCCCGGAGACGTGCTGATGCTGTTCACCGACGGGCTGGTGGAGACCTCCGAACGGGACATCGTGGAGGGCATCGACCGGCTCACCGGCGAGGCCGACCGCTATGTCGCAGGCGGCTTCCACGGCGCCGCCTGGCACCTCATCGAGGCGGTCGCCAAGGACGTCAACGACGACCGGGCGCTGCTGCTGATCTGCCACGAGTCCTCGGTGAGCGCCCGCTGAGCCCCCGTCGCCGCCCCGGCACCGCCGCGCGCGGGCCCCGGGGGACACTGGGGCCATGACCCAGCTCACGCCGGCCGAGGTCGAGGCCCTCGCGCGCACCGCCCACCAGGGGCAGACCGACAAGGCGGGGCGGCCGTACGCCGAACACCTCGCGGCCGTCGCCGAGGGCGTACGCGCCCGGGGCGGTGACCCGGAACAGATCGCGGCGGCCTGGCTGCACGACGCCGTGGAGGACGACGCGCTGAGCGAGGAGTGGCTGGCGGACGCCGCGCTGTCCCCGCGGACCAAGGCGATCGTGCGCGCCCTCACCAGGCGGCCGGGAGAGCCGCCGGAGGCCTACGCGCGCCGCGTCCTCGCCACGCCGGGCGCGCGCCTGGTGAAGGAGGCCGACCTGGCGCACAACGCCGACCCCCGCCGCCTCGCGGCCCTCGACGGGCCGACCCGCGCCCGGCTCACCGCCAAGTACGCCCGGATGCGCGCCCTCCTCGGCCCGGACCCGGCGCCGGAAGCCGGGGCAGGACCGGAAGCGGAACGCGCGACGGAGCCGGAAGCGGAGCGGGTGGAGGGACCGGTGACGGAACGGTGAGCGGCACCGTGACGCAAACCGCTCGGACGCCGGCCGTCCCGGGCCTCAGACGCTGACCGTCTCGCGCCGGCTCTGCCGTTCGCGGGCCTGCGCCGCCGCGTCCTGCCGGAACGCCCACTCCAGCTTCGGCTCCATGGCGAAGCGGAACACGCGCCGTACGGGCCGGGTGCACAGCACCGTGACGACGGCGCCGGCGAGCACGGTCACCGCGATCTCACCGAGCGGGCGGTGCAGCCAGGGCTGCTCGAACCAGCCGCGGTAGTCGCCGAGTTTCACCAGGAAGCCGTGCAGCAGATAGCCGTAGAGGGTGCCCGCACCGAGCGTGGTGAACCACGTCGTCCGGCTCGGCACCCACGCGAAGAAGCAGGCCGTCAGCACCAGCGAGCAGCCCATCAGCGCGAGCGTCATCACCGGGCCGCACCACCAGGGGGCGCCCAGCTCCTGCGCGGCGTCACGGTGGTAGAACCAGGCGGTGTTCATCCGCGGCACCGCCCACCAGCCGACCGCCAGCGCCGCCGCGAACACCGGCACCGAGGCGATCCGCACCCAGCGGCGGCGCACCAGGTGGAAGTGCTCGGCCTTCAGGCACAGGCCGAGCACGAAGTAGGGCAGGAACTGGAGGACGCGCTGGAGGTCGAGGTCGTCGCCGATGGCCGGGGAGACGGTGGCCAGCATGGCCAGGCCGAGGGCCAGCGGCAGCGGCCAGCGCACCAGCTTCCAGATGGGCGTGGTCAGCCGCCAGACGAACAGGGCGACCAGGAACCAGGTGAGGTACCAGGGATCGAGGAGGGTGATCTCCTCGTGGGAGCCGGTGACGAGGTTCTTGAAGAGCGGGTACGCCGACTCGAACAGGACGTAGGGCACGACGACCCCGGTGATCAGCCGCTTCAGCCGGTCGGGGCGCATGTCGAAACTGCGGGAGAAGAAGCCGGAGATGATGATGAACGCCGGCATGTGGAAGGAGTACACGACGGTGTACACGCTTTCCAGGATCCGGCTGTCGCCCTTCAGCGGCTCCCAGGCGTGCCCCATCGCGACCAGCACGATGGCCAGGTACTTGGCGTTGTCGAAGAACGCGTCCCGCTGCCGGCCGGGTCTGTCCGCCCGCGTCCGCCCCTCCTGCGCGCTCACCGGGGTGCGCGGGCCGGGCACTCCGTCCGCCGGCGGCTGTGCCGGGGGGAGTGGCCTGCGGTTCTGGCCGTGGGACGAGGCGGCTTCAAACATCTCAGGCACCCTAGCGTCGTCTGCGGCATTCCGTGAAACGCCCGCAGTCATTCCTGGTTATCGCCCCCGGGTACCCACTGATTGGCGGAACGTGCCACCCCTGTCCACGTGAGGGTGCGCCCGTGGATGCCGGCTGTTCACCCGTGATGTCCCGATTCATGCCGACTAATTGGGGCATACGCGGCCTCGATGTCCCCAATTCGAATTACCTGCGCACGGGATGTGTGGACACGGAAACGAAGTCGGGGAATTCCGCCGCGAGTCGTGTGCCCGGGCCCGCTCGAATTGCCGTGCGGGGCGTCGTCCGCGGCGGTCCGCCGCCCGACGTTCTGTCACACGCCGCATACTGAGGCCGGGTTGGTGGCACGATGGTCCTGGCGGGGGTGCGTGGCCGTACCTCCGGGCCGGGAGAGCGGACCGACCGAGGGTGGGATCAGTTGTGGCCATTTCACTGTCCGTTGTGCTGCTGTTGGCGATCATCCTCGTGGTGCTGATCCGAGGGGGGAACATCAAGGCCGGCCCCGCCGTCGTCGCGATCCTCTTCGGCTTCTTCCTCGCCTCGACCGGCATGGCGCCGTCCATCAACCGCTTCATGCACTCGATAGCGGAGTCGATCAACTCGATCAGATTCTGACCCGCCGGGCCCCGCGGCAGCGCGCGGCCCGAAGAAAACGATCAGGGCCGGGCGGAGGATCCACCTCGGCCCGGCTCTGAGCCGTCCGCACCTCGCCGGCGTCACCAGGACTCGGCCTCCAGGAACAGCATCGTCACCTCCGCGAAGAACCAGACGCTGAACGCCAGGCACGCGGCCCACAGCCCCCACAGGACCCAGCGGGCCCCTCGTCGTATGCGCATGAGCGGATCATCCCCCTGCGCGGTCCCGGCCCCGGCTCGGCCGACCTGCTCGACAGAGGGCGGGAGCGACGGGGCACGCCGGGGGCACGGCGGGCCGGACGCGGCTGCGGAAATGACCGGGGCCAGGCGGAGGGGTGATCCTCCGGCCTGGCCCTGAGTCGTACAGAGCGGGCGACGGGAATCGAACCCGCGTAGCTAGTTTGGAAGACTAGGGCTCTACCATTGAGCTACGCCCGCAGTGTCGCGCCGCAGGTCGGTGACCTCGGCACTGGAGCATCGTAGCGGGTCGCCCGCCGTCGAGGCCAACGAGTCGCGCACCGGGGGTGGCGCGCCCGCCGTCCAGGAGAATACGGCCGCCGAGAAGGGGCCGGGCATGTACCCTACGTGTCGCACCAGACGGGGTGTGGCGCAGCTTGGTAGCGCGTCCGCTTTGGGAGCGGAAGGCCGTGGGTTCAAATCCCGCCACCCCGACCATCAGGCTCTGACGTCGTGATGCCCGCCTTTTGGGGGCGCTGACCGGCTGCGGTTACTATGCAAGCTGCGCGCCCGTGTGTCCCGGCCCACTCGGCCTACGAACTCCTCCGGGCGGCTAGATCCGCCGGGACCAGTCTGGCTCCGGCAGAAACCAAGAAGTCAGCCACAAGGAGACCGAACCGTGAAGAGCGCCGTGGAGACCCTGAACCCGACCCGGGTTCGGCTCACTGTCGAGGTGCCCTTCGAGGAGCTCAAGGACAGCCTCGACGCGGCGTACAAGAAGATCAACCAGCAGGTCACGGTGAAGGGCTTCCGTAAGGGCAAGATCCCGGCCCGCGTGATCGACCAGCGGTTCGGCCGCGGTGCGGTGCTGGAGGAAGCCGTCAACGACGCGCTGCCCAAGTTCTACACCGAGGCGGTCAACGGCGCCGACCTGAACCCCCTGGGTCAGCCCGAGGTCGACATCACCGAGCTGAAGGACGGCGAGACGCTGAACTTCACCGCCGAGGTCGACATCCGCCCGGCCCTGGAGATCCCGGACTACTCCGGTATCGAGGTCGAGGTCGACGCCGTCGAGGTCACCGACGAGGACATCGAGAAGTCGGTCGAGCAGCTGCGCGAGCGCTTCGCCTCGACCTCCCCGGTCGAGCGTGCCGCCGAGGAGGGTGACGTCGTCACCATCGACCTGGAGGCCAAGGTCGACGGCGAGGTCCTCGAGGACGGCATCGCCAACGGCGTCTCCTACACCATCGGCTCCGGTGAGCTGCTGGACGGTATCGACGACGCCGTGAAGGGCCTGGAGGCCGGTGGCGAGGCCACCTTCACCTCCGAGCTGAAGGGTGGCTCCGCCGCGGGCAAGGAGGCCGAGGTCACCGTCAAGGTCACCCAGGTCGCCGCCCGCGAACTGCCCGAGCTGGACGACGAGTTCGCGCAGCTCGCCTCGGAGTTCGACACCCTGGAGGAGCTGAGGGCCGACAGCCGTAAGCGCCTCGCGAACATGAAGCAGTTCGACCAGGCCACGCAGGCCCAGGAGCGCGTCCTGGAGAAGCTGCTGGAGCTGGTGGAGGTCCCGGTCCCCGAGAAGCTCCTCGAGGACGAGATCAACACCCGCAAGCACAACCTGGAGCACCACCAGCTCGGCCAGATGGGCCTGACCCTCGACAAGTACCTGGAGATCCAGGGCAAGACCGCCGAGGAGTTCGAGACCGAGACCCGCGAGGCAGCGGTCAAGGGCATCAAGACCCAGTTCGTCCTGGACGAGCTGGTCAAGAAGGAGCAGCTCAACGTCAACCAGGAGGAGCTCACCGAGCACCTCATGCGGCGTGCGGCCTCCTCCGGCATGTCCCCCGACCAGTTCGCCCAGGCCGTCGTCGAGGGTGGCCAGGTGCCGCTCCTCGTCGGTGAGGTCGCCCGCGGCAAGGCCCTGGCCGTCGTGGTCGAGTCCGCCACGGTGAAGGACACCAACGGTGAGGTCGTCGACCTGGACGACGAGGAGGAGACCGAGGAGGCGCCGGCCGAGGCCGCCGCCACCGAGGCCGCCACCGACGAGAAGGCCGACGAGAAGACCGAGGAGAGCACCGAGGGCTGAGTCCCGCGGCGCCTCTGACGCACGCCCGACGGGCCCCGGGGAGCTTCCCCGGGGCCCGTCGGCGTACCGGCGCGGCCGCCCGGCCCGCGCGCCACGCCCGGGAACCGCGCCGGTGCCCGGGTGGAGCCTCTACGCCCCCGGCGAACACCCCCATCTCCGGGATTCCCCGAGGGGACCTGAGCGTTAGGGTCCATGAATACGGGGGCAGGGGAGTCTCCTGAAGCCCCCCGCCAAGCCTCCGGCAGGACGACGTGAGACGGCCCGGCGCCGTCGTAAGACGAGCAGGTGGATACGTGACGAATCTGATGCCCTCCGCCGCCGGCGAGCCTTCCTTCGGTGGTGGCCTCGGCGACCAGGTCTACAACCGGCTGCTCGGCGAGCGGATCATCTTCCTCGGCCAGCAGGTCGACGACGACATCGCCAACAAGATCACCGCACAGCTGCTGCTCCTGGCCGCGGACCCGGAGAAGGACGTCTACCTCTACATCAACAGCCCCGGTGGCTCGGTGACGGCCGGCATGGCGATCTACGACACCATGCAGTACATCCCCAACGACGTGGTGACGATCGCCATGGGCATGGCGGCCTCGATGGGCCAGTTCCTGCTCACCGGCGGTGCCGCGGGCAAGCGCTTCGCGCTGCCCCACGCCGACATCATGATGCACCAGGGCTCCGCCGGCCTCGGCGGTACGGTCTCCGACATCAAGATCCAGGCCGAGTACCTGCTGCGCACCAAGAGGCGCATGGCAGAGCTGACCGCGCGGCACTCGGGCCAGTCGGTCGAGGCGATCATCCGCGACGGCGACCGCGACCGCTGGTTCACCCCGGAAGAAGCCAAGGAGTACGGTCTCATCGACGAGATCATCACGCACGCCTCGGGTGTTCCGGGAGGCGGCGGCACCGGTGCCTGACCGGCCCGGCCACGCCACGCACCGCCTAGACCCCAGCCCCCAGAACGCCACCAGGACGGTGAACACCCCATGAGCAACTTCCCCGGCGCCGCCAACGGCATGTACGAAGGGCCCCGCCCGGACAACCGTTACGTCATCCCGCGCTTCGTCGAGCGCACCTCCCAGGGCATCCGCGAGTACGACCCGTACGCGAAGCTCTTCGAGGAGCGCGTGATCTTCCTGGGTGTCCAGATCGACGACGCCTCGGCCAACGACGTCATGGCGCAGCTGCTGTGCCTGGAGTCGATGGACCCGGACCGGGACATCTCCATCTACATCAACAGCCCCGGCGGCGACATGACCGCCCTCACGGCGATCTACGACACGATGCAGTTCGTGAAGCCGGACATCCAGACGGTCTGCATGGGCCAGGCGGCGTCCGCCGCGGCCATCCTGCTGGCCGCCGGTACGCCCGGCAAGCGCATGGCGCTGCCGAACTCCCGCGTGCTGATCCACCAGCCGGCCGGCTCCACCGGCCGCGGCCAGCTCTCCGACCTGGAGATCATCGCCAACGAGTTCACCCGGATGCGTGAGCAGCTGGAGGACATGCTGGCCAAGCACACCAGCCGGCCGATCGAGAAGATCCGCGAGGACATCGAGCGCGACAAGATCCTCACGGCCGAAGAGGCGCTGGAGTACGGCCTCGTCGACCAGATCATCTCCACCCGCAAGCTGAACAACAGCGCCGTCCGCTGAAGCGGAACGCGGCACTCTGAGTCCCTCTTGGCACGGTGCACGTCAAAGTGAACCCTGCCAAGGGGGGCCCGAACACCCGGCCCGGCAAGGTACCGTCGGACATAAGGCAGCACCAGGAGTCGCTGGACTCGTAAGCGTCCAGGCGTCTCCCAGGCGAAGGGGAAGCACACCGTGGCACGCATCGGTGACGGCGGCGATCTGCTCAAGTGCTCGTTCTGCGGCAAGAGCCAGAAGCAGGTCAAGAAGCTCATCGCAGGGCCCGGTGTGTACATCTGCGACGAGTGCATCGATCTCTGTAACGAGATCATCGAGGAGGAACTCGCCGAGACCAGCGAGGTGCGCTGGGAGGAGCTGCCCAAGCCCCGCGAGATCTACGAGTTCCTCGAGGGCTACGTGGTCGGCCAGGAGGCCGCCAAGAAAGCCCTCTCCGTCGCGGTGTACAACCACTACAAGCGGGTCCAGGCGGGCGAGAACGGCGGCGGGAGCAGCCGGGACGATGCCATCGAGCTGGCGAAGTCGAACATCCTCCTGCTGGGCCCCACCGGCTCCGGCAAGACCCTCCTCGCGCAGACCCTGGCGCGCATGCTGAACGTCCCCTTCGCGATCGCCGACGCGACGGCGCTGACCGAGGCGGGTTACGTCGGCGAGGACGTCGAGAACATCCTGCTGAAGCTGATCCAGGCGGCGGACTACGACGTCAAGAAGGCCGAGACCGGGATCATCTACATCGACGAGATCGACAAGGTCGCCCGCAAGAGCGAGAACCCGTCGATCACCCGGGACGTCTCCGGCGAGGGCGTGCAGCAGGCCCTGCTGAAGATCCTGGAGGGCACCACGGCCTCCGTCCCGCCGCAGGGCGGCCGCAAGCACCCCCACCAGGAGTTCATCCAGATCGACACGACGAACGTGCTGTTCATCGTGGGCGGTGCCTTCGCGGGACTGGAGAAGATCATCGAGTCCCGGGCCGGCGCCAAGGGCATCGGCTTCGGCGCGACGATCCTGTCCAAGCGCGAGCTCGAGGCCAAGGACGTCTTCGAGGACATCATGCCGGAGGACCTGGTCAAGTTCGGCATGATCCCCGAGTTCATCGGCCGCCTCCCCGTGATCACCAGCGTCCACAACCTGGACCGCGAGGCGCTGCTGAAGATCCTGGTGGAGCCCCGCAACGCGCTCGTCAAGCAGTACCAGCGCCTCTTCGAACTCGACGGCGTGGAGCTGGACTTCGAGCGTGAGGCGCTGGAGGCCATCGCCGACCAGGCCATCCTCCGCCAGACCGGCGCCCGCGGCCTGCGCGCCATCATGGAGGAGGTCCTCCAGGGCGTGATGTACGAGGTCCCGTCCCGCAAGGATGTCGCCCGCGTCGTCATCACCGCCGACGTGGTCCTCTCCAACGTCAACCCGACCCTCATCCCGCGCGACGCCCGGGGCCGGGGTCCGGGGGAGCAGAAGACGGCGTGACCGCTCGCACGCGAAGGGGCCCCGGCCGACCGGCCGGGGCCCCTTCGCGTGTCCCGCGGCGGCGTCAGGCCTTGACGCGGACCTCGTTGCGGAACTTGGCCGTCAGCTCGGCGTCGGCCGCCGGGTCGCTGCCCCGGCCGGAGGCGAGGGTGGCGATGTCCATCGGCATGACCATGCCGAGCGTGCTCTTGTCGCCCCAGATGCAGACGTCGAACGTCATCTCCTTGGGACCCCCGGACGAGCTGCTGGGGTTCTGGCCCTTGATCTGCTGGCACTTCAGGACCGCCCCGCCCAGGGCGGCGGGCTTGTACTGCTTCGGCTCGCCCACCAGGCCGACACCGTCGGCGCTCTCCTTGGTGCTCTCCTTCTTCATGTAGGCGAACATCGCGTCGACGGCCTTCTCGGGATCGTCGATCGAGCCGTACACCCCGCCGAACTTGATCTGCTTCTTGCTCAGCGGGTTGGCCGGGTCGCCGGACTCGTAGTCGGCGGTGACGTCCTTGGGGTCGTGCACACCCCACTTCTCGGCGTCCTTGAGGTCGCTCGACGTCATACTGTCCGACTGGCTCTTGGCCTTCTTGTACTCGCTCAGCACCGTCGGCGGAGTCGTCAGCTTGTGCGGACCGTCGTCCGCGACACCGCCGCCGTCCTTGCCGCCCAGCACGAAGCACGCGCCCACCGCCACGACGGCCACCACGGCCACCGCGCCGATGATCATCCCCGTCTTCTTCTTCCCCCCGCCGGCCTGCGGCGCCTGCGGCACGCCGTACTGGGGCTGCTGCTGGCCGTACGGCGGGGTCGGCGGCTGCTGGCCGTACGCGCCGGGCCGCTGCGGCGCGCCCTGCTGCGGGTAGCCGTAACCGGGCTGCGGGGCCTGAGGGGCCTGAGGGGCCTGAGGGGCCTGAGGGGCCTGCTGGGGATAGCCGTAGCCGGGCTGCGGAGCCTGCGGCTGCTGGCCGTAGGGGCCCGGCTGGCCGTACGGCCCAGGCTGCCCCGGCCGGCCGTACGGGCCCGGCTGCTGGGGCGGCTGGCCGTACGGGCCCGGCTGGTCGTTGCTCATTGCTGGGGTCCCCTCCAGAAGCTTATGTGTTCACGACATCCTGGCCCAGGCCCGGAAAAGCCACGGCACCGGGGGCCGCACCGTTACAGAACAAACCCGTTTCGGGACGGCCCCGTGACACCCCTAAACTGAGCCCCGTGACCGAGAACGCTCAGCAGCAGCCACCCGCGCCCGACTCCGAACTGCCGACCCAGTACGCGCCGGCCGATGTAGAGGGGCCGCTGTACGAGCGCTGGGTGGAGCGGGGTTACTTCGAGGCCGACGCGAAGAGCGAGAAGCCGCCGTACACCGTCGTCATCCCGCCGCCGAACGTCACGGGCAGCCTGCACCTCGGGCACGCCTTCGAGCACACCCTCATCGACGCCCTCACCCGCCGTAAGCGCATGCAGGGCTACGAGACGCTGTGGCAGCCCGGCATGGACCACGCCGGTATCGCCACGCAGAACGTCGTCGAGCGGGAGCTGGGCAAGGAGGGCAAGTCCCGGCACGACCTCGGCCGGGAGGCGTTCGTCGAGCGCGTCTGGCAGTGGAAGGCCGAGTCCGGTGGTCAGATCAGCGGTCAGATGCGGCGCCTCGGTGACGGTGTCGCCTGGTCCCGTGAGCGCTTCACCATGGACGAGGGCCTCTCCCAGGCCGTCCAGACGATCTTCAAGAAGCTGTACGACGACGAGCTGATCTACCGCGCCGAGCGCATCATCAACTGGTGCCCGCGCTGTCTGACGGCCATCTCGGACATCGAGGTGGAGTACCAGGACGACGACGGCGAGCTGGTCTCCATCACGTACGGCGAGGGTGACGAGACGCTCGTCGTCGCCACGACCCGCGCCGAGACGATGCTCGGTGACACGGCCGTCGCCGTCCACCCCGACGACGAGCGGTACCGGCACCTGGTCGGCCGGAGCATCAGGCTGCCGCTGACCGACCGCTCCATCCCGGTCGTCGCCGACGCGCACGTCGATCCCGAGTTCGGCACGGGCGCCGTCAAGGTCACCCCGGCCCACGACCCGAACGACTTCGAGATCGGCCAGCGGCACGGCCTGCCGTCCATCGCCGTGATGGACGAGCACGCCGTCATCACCGCGCACGGCCCCTTCCAGGGCCTGGACCGGCTGGAGGCCCGCTCGGCCATCGTCGCCGCCCTGCGCGCCGAGGGCCGGATCGTCGCCGAGAAGCGGCCGTACGTCCACTCCGTCGGCCACTGCTCCCGCTGCAAGACCACCATCGAGCCGCGCCTGTCCATGCAGTGGTGGGTCAAGGTCGGCCCGCTCGCGAAGGCCGCCGGGGACGCCGTCCGCGACGGCAAGGTCAAGATCCATCCGCAGGAGATGGAGAAGCGGTACTTCGACTGGGTCGACAACCTCCACGACTGGTGCATCTCGCGCCAGCTGTGGTGGGGCCACCGCATCCCGGTCTGGTACGGCCCGGACGGCGAGGTCGTCTGCGTCGGCCCCGACGACGAGCCGCCCACCGGCGAGGGCTGGCACCAGGACACCGACGTCCTCGACACCTGGTTCTCCTCCGGCCTGTGGCCGTTCTCGACCCTCGGCTGGCCCGAACGGACCGAGTCGCTCGCGAAGTTCTACCCGAACTCCGTCCTGGTCACCGGGTACGACATCCTCTTCTTCTGGGTCGCCCGGATGATGATGTTCGGCCTGTACGCGATGGACGGCACCCCGCCGTTCCACACCATCGCCCTGCACGGCATGGTCCGCGACCAGTTCGGCAAGAAGATGTCGAAGTCCTTCGGCAACGCGGTCAACCCGCTGGACTGGATGGACAAGTACGGCTCCGACGCCCTGCGCTTCACGCTCGCCCGCGGCGCCAACCCCGGCGTCGACGTCCCGATCGGTGAGGACTGGGTCCAGGGTTCCCGGAACTTCGCCAACAAGATCTGGAACGCCACCCGCTTCGCGCTGATGAACGGTGCGACGGTCCAGGGCCCGCTGCCGGAGCCGTCGGCGATGTCGGCGACGGACCGCTGGATCCTGTCCCGGCTGAACTCGGTGGTCGCCGAAGTCGACGCCCACTACGAGGACTTCCAGTTCGCGAAGCTCTCCGACGCCCTCTTCCACTTCGCCTGGGACGAGGTCTTCGACTGGTACGTCGAGCTGTCCAAGACCGTCTTCCAGGCGGGCGGCGAGCCGGCCGAGGTCAGCAAGCGCGTCCTGGGCGAGGTCCTGGACGTCACGCTCAGGCTGCTGCACCCGGTGGTCCCGTTCGTCACCGACACCCTCTGGACCACGCTCACCGGCGGCGAGTCGGTCGTGATCGCCGAGTGGCCCACGGACTCGGGCTACCGGGACCGGGCCGCCGAGCGGGAGATCGAGACCCTCCAGTCCGTCATCACCGAGGTCCGCCGCTTCCGCGCCGACCAGGGCCTCCAGCCCGGTCAGCGGGTTCCGGCCCGGCTGACGCTCGACGGTACGGCCCTCGCCCCGCACGAGGCCGCCATCCGCCAGCTGCTCCGCCTCCAGCCGGAGGGCGACGCCTTCACGGCCACGGCGACCCTCCCGGTCGCCGGCGCCGAGGTCGCCCTCGACCTGTCCGGCACGATCGACGTCGCCGCGGAGCGCAAGCGCCTCGCCAAGGACCTCGCCGCCGCCGAGAAGGAGATGGCCCAGGCGAACGCCAAGCTCGGCAACGACGCGTTCCTCGCCAAGGCCCCGGAGAACGTCGTGGACAAGATCCGCGGCCGCCTGGCCAAGGCGGAGGAGGACATCGCCCGCCTCCGGTCCCAGCTGGACAGGCTGCCGCAGGCGTAGGCGCCCGTACGCCGTCGAAGGCTCCCGTGGCCGCGAGGCTCCGGGAGCCTTCGCGTGCCCCGGGCCGGGCGCTCCCGCAGGCCGCGCGGATGCCCCCGAGGGGCGCGGGGGAACCGCGCGACCGGCCACGACGGACCCGCGGCCGGTGCCACGGGACGAGCCACCCCGAACCTGCGCCCCGGAGTCCCCGCCCGCTCCGTAGACTGGCACCGTGAGCGACCACCCCGGCACCAGTGACACCCCCGACCCCCTCGACGCCTTCGAGGAGCTGATCGCGGAAGAGACCGACCGCGACCCCGACCTCGCGGTGATCGAGGCCGGCAGCCGCACCCTGCGCACCCAGGGCGGCGGCGCCCCGCAGGCCGACGTACCCGGGCGCCCGGAGGACCCGGAGGTCGACAAGGCCCTGCGCGAGGTCGAGGCGGAGCTGGCCACCCGCTGGGGCGAGACCAAGCTGGAGCCCTCGGTCGCCAGGATCGCCGCGCTGATGGACGTGCTGGGGGAGCCGCAGCGGGCGTACCCCTCGATCCACATCACGGGCACCAACGGCAAGACCTCCACCGCCCGCATGATCGAGGCCCTGCTCGGCGCCTTCGAGCTGCGCACCGGCCGCTACACCAGCCCGCACGTGCAGTCGGTCACCGAGCGGATCAGCCTGGACGGCGCCCCGGTCTCCGCCGAGCGGTTCGTGGAGACGTACCACGACATCAAGCCCTACGTGGAGATGGTCGACTCCGCCCAGGAGTACCGGCTGTCCTTCTTCGAGGTCCTGACCGGCATGGCGTACGCCGCCTTCGCGGACGCGCCCGTCGACGTCGCCGTGGTCGAGGTCGGCATGGGCGGCTCCTGGGACGCGACGAACGTGATCGACGGCGACGTCGCCGTCATCACCCCGATCGACCTGGACCACACCGACCGCCTCGGCGGGACGCCCGCGGAGATCGCCGTCGAGAAGAGCGGCATCGTCAAGCAGGGCGCGACGGTCATCCTGGCCCAGCAGCCGGTGGACGCGGCGCAGGTGCTGCTGAAGAAGGCCGTCGAGGTGGACGCCACGGTCGCCCGCGAGGGGCTGGAGTTCGGGATCGTCGCCCGGCAGGTCGCCGTCGGCGGACAGCTGGTCACGCTGCGCGGCCTCGGCGGCGAGTACCCCGAGGTGTACCTCCCGCTGCACGGCGCCCACCAGGCGCACAACGCGTCCGTCGCGCTCGCCGCCGTCGAGGCGTTCTTCGGCGTCGGCGCGCAGCGCGCCGAGCCGCTGGACATCGACACCGTCCGCAAGGCGTTCGCCGCGGTGTCCTCGCCGGGCCGTCTGGAGGTCGTACGGCGCTCCCCGACGGTCGTGCTGGACGCCGCGCACAACCCGGCGGGCGCCGAGGCCGCCGCGGAGGCGGTGCGGGAGGCGTTCGACTTCAGCCGGCTGATCGGGGTCGTCGGCGCGAGCGGCGACAAGAACGTGCGGGGGGTGCTGGAGGCCTTCGAGCCGATCTTCGCCGAGGTCGTCGTCACGCAGAACTCCAGCCACCGGGCCATGGACGCGGACGAGCTGGCCGCGATCGCCGTCGAGGTGTTCGGCGACGAGCGGGTCCAGGTCGAGCCGCGGCTGCCGGACGCCCTGGAGGCCGCGATCACGCTGGCCGAGGAGGAGGGCGAGTTCTCCGGCGGCGGCGTGCTGGTCACCGGTTCCGTCATCACGGTCGGCGAGGCCCGGCTGCTGCTGGGAAAGGGCTGAGAATCCCGTGCGTACGCTCTGTGCATCGACGCTGATCGGCGAGTTCTTCATCATCGGCTTCGCCGGGCTCGTCGCCATGAAGGACCCGGATCTGTCCATGACGACGGTGTGGCTGGTCAGCGGCATCGCCATGCTGCTGTGTGTGCTGCTGTGCGGCATGGTCACCCGGCCCGGCGGCGTGGCCCTCGGCTGGGCCCTCCAGATCGCCCTGATCGTCTCCGGTGTCTTCGTCCCGACCATGTATTTCCTGGGCGCGGTCTTCGCGGCCCTGTGGTGGGCATCGGTGCACTTCGGGAGAAAGGTGGACGAGGCGAAGGCCCGTTTCGCGGCGCAGGCCGAGTCCACCTCCTCCCCGGTTGACGCTGCGTGACAGGGGCTCCGACACGCCCTGTAATCTCGTCCCACCGCACCCGTCCGCCGCGTAAGGAGCCCTTCGTGAGCCAGCGCACCCTTGTCCTCCTCAAGCCCGACGCCGTCCGTCGAGGCCTGACCGGCGAGATCATCAGCCGTATCGAGCGCAAGGCCGGCTGGCAGATCACCGCGCTGGAGCTGCGCACCCTGGACCAGGACACGCTGGAACAGCACTACGGCGAGCACAAGGGCAAGCCGTTCTACGAGCCGCTGGTGGAGTTCATGTCCTCCGGCCCGGTCGTCGCGCTGATCGTCGAGGGTGAGCGGGTCATCGAAGGTGTGCGGCAACTGGCCGGCCCGACCGACCCGATCGCCGCCGCGCCCGGTTCGATCCGTGGCGACTTCGGCGTGATCGTCCGGGAGAACCTGATCCACGCCTCCGACTCCGAGGAGTCCGCCGAGCGCGAGGTGAAGATCTTCTTCCCGGGCCGCGCGTAACACCCGCGGGCCGGTACCGGCGATCGAGGGAACGCACGTCCCCGAACGCCCCTCTCCACAAGCGAGGCGGCACGCCATCTGGTGACAATGGCGGAGACCCTCGCGCAGTGTTCGTGCAGGCGCGTTTACGATGGAAGCCTTCACGTCACAGCACCCGCCTCGCCGTCCTGACATGCCCTCAAAGCTCAGGAAGGCCAGATGAATCCGGATGGGGAACTCAATGTCGTTCATCGGCCGTGACATGGCTGTCGACCTCGGGACCGCCAACACGCTGGTGTACGTCAGGGGTCGCGGGATCGTACTGAACGAGCCGTCCGTCGTGGCGATCAACACCAACACGGGTGGGATCCTCGCGGTCGGTGCCGAAGCGAAGAAGATGATCGGCCGGACGCCGGGCAACATCGTGGCCGTCCGCCCGCTGAAGGACGGCGTCATCGCCGACTTCGAGATCACCGAGCGGATGCTCCGCTACTTCATCCTGAAGATCCACAAGCGGCGGTACCTGGCCCGGCCGCGGGTCGTCGTCTGCGTGCCCTCGGGCATCACGGGCGTCGAGCGCCGCGCGGTCATCGAGGCGTCGTCCCAGGCCGGCGCCCGTCAGGTGCACATCATCGAGGAGCCCATGGCCGCCGCCATCGGCTCGGGTCTGCCGGTCCACGAGGCCACCGGCAACATGGTGGTGGACATCGGCGGCGGCACCACGGAGGTCGCCGTCATCTCGCTCGGCGGCATCGTCACCGCCCAGTCGATCCGCGTCGCCGGCGACGAACTGGACAACGCGATCATCCAGTACATCAAGAAGGAGTACAGCCTCCTGCTGGGTGAGCGGACGGCGGAACAGATCAAGATCACGATCGGTTCGGCGTACGAACTCGAGGCCGACGAGCACACCGAGGTCCGCGGCCGGGACCTGGTGTCCGGACTGCCGAAGACCGTCGTCATCTCGGCCGCCGAGGTCCGCAAGGCGATCGAGGAGCCGGTCAACGCGATCGTCGACGCGGTCAAGACGACCCTCGACAAGTGCCCGCCGGAGCTGTCCGGCGACATCATGGACCGGGGAATCGTCCTGACCGGCGGCGGCGCGCTGCTGCGCGGGCTCGACGAGCGGCTGCGCCGCGAGACCGGCATGCCGATCCACATCGCCGAGGACCCGCTGGACAGCGTGGCGCTCGGCTCCGGCAAGTGCGTCGAGGAGTTCGAGGCGCTCCAGCAGGTCCTGGACGCCCAGCCGCGCAGATGACGCGACTCCTCCGGTCCGCCGTACGAGATGTTCTCCTCTCGTGCGGCGGATCGTTGACATAGAGGCATAAGCTCCCACGAATGGGCCTCCCGGGCCGACGCCGCGTCACGCGCGTTGCCCAGGGGCTCCCGCATTCCTACTTGAGGAAGGGCACGGCCGCCGCACGTGAGGGACACGAAAGAGAGCCGGCTGCTCCTGGTCCTGCTGGTCGCCATCGCGTTCGCGCTGATCACAGTGGACATCCGCGGGGGCCGCAACTCCCCGGTCGACGGTGCCCGGCAGGCCGCCGCCACGGTGTTCGGCCCGGTCGAGAACGGGCTGTCCTCCGCGGTCGACCCGGTCGGCAACGCCGTCTCCGCGATCCGGAACTCCGGCAGCCGGCACGACCGGCTCGCCGCGCTGGAGAAGGAGAACGCGGCCCTCAAGGCCAAGCTCGGCAGCGACGACCGCAACCGCAGCCGCCTCCGGCAGCTCGACAGCCTGCTGAAGACCGCCGGCGAGGGGCAGTATGGCGTCAAGGGCGCCCAGGTCATCGCCATAGGCTCGGCGCAGGGCTTCTCCTGGACCATCACCATCGACGCCGGCGCCGACGACGGCATCAAACGGGACATGACCGTCCTCAACGGTGACGGCCTGGTCGGCCGGGTCACCACCGTCGGCCCCAGCACCTCCACCGTGCTGCTCGCCAACGACCCCGACTTCACCGTCGGCACCCGCATGGAGGGCGACGACGAACTCGGCTTCGCCTCCGGGCAGGGCGACCGCCCGCTGCGCGTGGAACTGCTCAACGGCAAGGCGGAGGTGAAGAAGGGCGACCGGCTCGTCACCTTCGGCTCGCAGGCCGACAAGCCGTTCGTGCCGGGCGTCCCGGTCGGCGTGGTCTCCCGCGTCGACCCCTCCGGCGGCGGCCTCACCCGCACCCTCTACGTCACCCCGTACGTGAGCTTCACCAAGCTCGACGTCGTCGGCGTGGTCGTGTCGGCCCCGAAGAAGGACCCGCGGGACACCGTGCTCCCGGCCAAGTCCCAGCCGCACCCGACGCCGACGGTGACCGTCACGGTCACCCCGTCCGCCGGTGCCCCCGCCACCGAACAGCAGCAGTAGGAGCTGAATCCCATGCGTGTCAACCGGATCCTGCTCTCCAGCGCACTGGTCGTCGTGGCCCTGGTGATCCAGGTGAGCGTCCTGGCCCGGCTGCACCTGCCGGGCGCCGTCCCCGACCTGCTGCTGCTCACCGTCCTCGGTCTGGCGATGGTGTACGGCCATGTCGGCGGCGCCCTCGTCGGGTTCGGCGCCGGCCTGCTGGCCGACCTGGCGCCGCCCGCCGACCACGCGGCGGGCCGCTACGCGCTCGTGCTCTGCGTCACCGGCTACGCCGCCGGGCTCATCAGGCCGGAGAACGGCCGGCTGAAGTCGGCGACCGGCCCGATGGCCGTCGTGGTCGCCGCCGCCGTCGGCTCCACCCTGCTGTACGCCGGGGTGGGCGCCCTGGTCGGCGACACCGCCGCCCGCCATGTCGGCCTGCCCGGACTGCTGTTCTCGGCCGCCCTGTACGACCTGCTGCTCGCCCCGTTCGTGGTGCCCGGGGTGATGTGGCTGGCCCGCCGCGCCGACAACGACCCGCTCACCGAGACCGGCCCCGCGGCGACGGCCGGTGACATCTCCTCGGGCTGGCTGTCCTCCGGCACCGGCCTGCGCGTCGGCGGCCGGCGCGGTGGGGTCGGCGCCCTGAAGGCCAAGGCCCGCACGCGGTCCGCCCGGGTCGGCCGCATCAAGGGGGTCAAGCGGCTGTGACCGCCTGGAAGTTCACCCGAACGGGTCAGCTCGCGCGGAACGCGGGCGCACCGGCCGGCCGTTCCTCATGCGTACACCCGCAGCGGTTCCGCACAGAAGCGCCGCGCACCCACGCGCCCCGCACCGCGTCCGGCGCCCGCACATCCGCACAGGGAGAGGGGGAGACACCGCAGTGACCAACATCCCCGAGACCGGCCGGACCCCACGGGTCCAGATCCGGCTCGTCGTGATCCAGATCCTCGTCCTCTCCCTCCTCGGCACGCTCGGCGGCCGGTTGTGGTACCTCCAGATCCGGGAGGGCGCGGCGTACCAGAAGGAGGCCTCCGGGAACCACGTCCAGCAGGTCGTCGACCCCGCCGTGCGCGGCGACATCCTGGACGCCCGGGGCGTGCCCCTCGCCGACAACGAGACCCGTCTGGTCGTCTCCGCCTCCCGCACCGACCTGCTGAAGCAGAAGGACGACGGCAAGGCCGTCCTCGCCAAGCTGGCCGGCGTCCTCGGCATCAAGCCCGAGGAGGTCATGCAGAAGGTCCGGCTGTGCGACGCCAAGACCCCCCAGCCCTGCTGGAACGGCTCGCCCTACCAGCCGATCCCCATCACGGACGAGGCCACCGCCAAGCAGGCCCTCCAGATCCGCGAGCGCTCCGAGGACTTCCCCGGCATCACCGCCGAGCCCGAGGCCGTCCGCCGCTACCCGGCGCCCGGCAAGTCCAACAGCGCGCAGGTCCTCGGCTATCTCTCGCCCGTCACCGACTCCGAGATCCAGCAGGCCCAGCACACCGACTCGCCCTACCTGCGCTCCGACATGGTCGGCCGCTCCGGCCTGGAGCGCCAGTACGACAAGGTGCTGCGCGGCAAGGCGGGCGTCACCCGTTACGAGGTCGACAACCTCGGCCGGGTCATCGGCAAGGCCAAGTCGGACGCGGCCGAGTCCGGTTCGAACCTGGTGACGAGCATCGACTCCCGCGTCCAGCGGGTCGCCGAGTACGAACTCGACAAGGCGATGAAGGTCGCCCGCCAGCAGTACGACAAGATCACCGGCGAGAACTACAAGGCCGACTCCGGTGCCGTCGTGGTGATGGAGGCCAGGACCGGCCGGATCGTCGCCATGGCCTCCGCGCCGACCTACGACCCGAACGTATGGGTCGGCGGCATCTCCGGCAAGGACTACAAGGCCCTCACCGGCAAGGGCTCGGACTACCCCCTGCTCAACAGGGCCATACAGGGCCAGGCCGCCCCCGGCTCGACCTTCAAGGTGGTCTCCACGGCCGCCGCGGTCGAGGCCGGTTACGCGTTCGACGGCCGCTACCCCTGCACCAGCTCCTACTCGGTGGGCGGCCAGGTCTTCAAGAACTTCGAGGGCGAGAACTTCGGGCCGATCTCCCTCGGCCGCGCCCTGGAGGTCTCCTGCGACACCGTCTTCTACGGTCTCGCCGACCGGGAGTGGAAGCGCGACGGCGGCATCAACCCCAAGAAGGGCCGGCCGAAGGACTACTTCTTCAAGGCCGCCCACCAGTTCGGCCTCGGCGCCGAGACCGGCGTCGACCTGCCCAACGAGGTCACCGGCCGCGTCCCGGACCGCCAGTGGAAGCTGAACTACTGGAAGGCCAACAAGGACGCCTGGTGCCGGTCCGGCAAGAAGGACGGCTCCTACGTCGAGAAGATCGCCTACGAGAACTGCCTCGAGGGCAACAAGATGCGCGAGGGCGACGAGATCAACTACTCCATCGGCCAGGGCGACACCCTCGTCACGCCGATCCAGGAGGCCGTGATCTACGGCGCCGTCGCCAACGGCGGCACGATGTACCAGCCGACCATCGGCAAGGCGGTCATCGGCGCCGACGGAAAGACCGTCCAGGAGATCAAGCCGACCAAACGCGGCAGACTGCCGGTCAGCCAGGCCACCCTCAAGGGCATGAACGACGCCTTCGCCGGCGTCATCACCCGCGGTACGGCCGCCTGGAAGTTCGGCGGCTGGCCGCAGGACAAGATCCCGCTGCACGGCAAGACCGGCACGGCCGAGGTCTACGGCAAGCAGACCACGTCCTGGCTGGCCACCTACTCCAAGGACTACACGGTGATCATGACGATCGCCCAGGCCGGTACGGGTTCCGGGGCCTCCGGTGAGGCCGTCCGCAACATCTACAGCGCGCTCTACGGCGTCCAGGCCGACGGCACCGTCGACAAGAAGCGCGCGATGCTGTCCGAGCCGCAGCAGGGCCTGCCCAAGGTCCGCCCGGACGGCACCATCGCCGCCCCCAAGGTCACCGGCGACCCGGCGAAGGACGCCGAGGCCGCCCAGAAGAGCAACCCCACCAACGGCGACGACCAACAGCCCGCGGGCACCGCCCCGACCACCACGGGCAACCGCGACACCCGCAGGACCCGCAGACGGTCCCGCGGGACGGGAAGCCGGAGGACGCCCTCATGACCGGCACGAACAGCTTCTCCGTCTCCGGGTACGGCCCCGAGCGGGCCGGCTGGACCAGGATCTTCGCGCGCGACTCGCTGACCCGCCGGCTGGACTGGCCCATACTGCTCGCGGCCACCGCCCTGTCGCTGATGGGCTCGCTGCTGGTGTACTCGGCGACCCGCAACCGCACCGAGCTGAACCAGGGCGACCCGTACTTCTTCCTGCTCCGGCACCTGATGAACCTGGGCATCGGCATCGCCCTGATGATCGCCACCGTCTGGCTCGGCCACCGGGCCCTGCGCAACGCCGTGCCGATGCTCTACGGCCTGTCGGTGCTCCTCGCCCTGGTCGTCCTCACCCCGCTCGGCGCCACCATCAACGGCCAGCGCAACTGGCTCGTCATCGGCGGCTTCTCGCTCCAGCCCGCCGAGTTCCTCAAGGTGGCGATCATCCTCGGCATGGCCATGCTGCTGGCCACCCGGGTCGACGCCGGCGACAGGCCGTACCCGGACCACCGGACCGCGTTCCAGTCCCTGTGCCTGGCCGCCGTACCGATCCTGATCCTGCTGCTCATGCCGGACCTCGGCTCGGTGCTGGCGATGGTCGCGATCATCCTCGGCGTGCTGCTCGCCTCCGGTGCCTCCAACCGCTGGGTGTTCGGCCTGCTCATCGCCGGGGTGATCGGCTGCATCGCGATCTGGCAGCTGCACATCCTGGACGAGTACCAGATCAACCGGTTCGCGGCGTTCGCCAACCCCGACCTCGACCCGGCGGGCGTCGGCTACAACACCAACCAGGCCCGCATCGCCATCGGCTCCGGCGGGCTCACCGGCGCCGGGCTCTTCCACGGCTCCCAGACCACCGGCCAGTTCGTGCCCGAGCAGCAGACGGACTTCGTCTTCACGGTCGCGGGGGAGGAACTGGGCTTCGTCGGCGCGGGCCTGATCATCTTCCTGCTCGGCGTCGTCCTCTGGCGCGCCTGCCGGATAGCACGTGACTCCACGGAGCTGTACGGGACGATCGTCGCCGCCGGAATCGTCGCCTGGTTCGCCTTCCAGTCCTTCGAGAACATCGGCATGACCCTCGGCATCATGCCGGTCACCGGTCTGCCGCTGCCGTTCGTGTCGTACGGCGGCTCGTCGATGTTCGCGGTGTGGGTGGCGCTGGGCCTGTTGCAGTCGATCAAGGTGCAGCGTCCGATGTCCGCGTAGGCCCACGGCGGCCCCCTGCCCCGCCGGCGCCCCGGGCACTAGATTCGGGGCATGGCGGACGCGAAACGCGAGATCGAGCGCAAGTACGAATCCGACGACAGCGGGCTCCCCGACCTGACCGGAGTCGCCGGGGTGGCGGCCGTCCTCGACCAGGGCCTGGCCGAACTGGACGCCACCTACTACGACACCGCCGACGAACGCCTGGCCGCGGCCTCGCTCACCCTGCGCCGCCGCACCGGCGGCTCGGACGCCGGCTGGCACCTGAAGTTCCCGGTCGCCCCCGGAGTCCGCGACGAGATCCGGGCCCCGCTGTCCGACACCGTCCCCGAGGAGATCGCCGCCCTCGTCCGCTCCCGCGTCCGGGACCGCGAGCTGATCCCCCTCGTCCGGCTGCGCTCCGCCCGGGACGTGAGCCACCTGGTCGACGCCGACGGCACCCTGCTGGCCGAGGCGAGCGTCGACGCCGTGACCGCCGAGCGGCTCACCGGCACGGGCGGGAGCGCCCGGTGGACCGAGATAGAGGTGGAACTCGCCGACGGCGGCGACCCCGCCTTCCTCGACCGGGTGGACAAACGACTGCGCAAGGCGGGCCTACGCCCCTCCGCATCGCCGTCCAAACTGGCCCACGCCCTGGAACGCACCGCCGGTCAGCGCCGCGAGAGGAACAGCGGGCCCCCGGCGCCCCGGACCGCCGGCGACCACGTCCTCGCCTACCTCCGCGCCCAGCGGGACGCCCTGGTCGGGCTGGACCCCGCCGTGCGCCGCGGCCTGCCCGACGCCGTGCACCGGATGCGTGTCGCCACCCGGCGCGCCCGCAGCACCCTGCGCTCCTTCGGCAGCGTGCTGGACCGCGAGGTCACCGGCCCCGTCGGTGCCGAGCTGAAGTGGCTCGCGGGCGAGCTGGGCGCAGGCCGCGACCAGGAGGTGCTGGCCGACCGGCTGACGACCGCCCTCGGCGCCCTGCCGTCCGGCCTGGTCACCGGCCCCGTCCGCGAACGCCTCGCCGCCTGGGCGGACCCCCGCCGCACCGGCGCCCACGCCCACCTGACCGGCATCCTGGACTCCCGCCGCTACCTCAGCCTGCTGGACCGCCTGGACGCCCTCCTCGCCGACCCGCCGCTGCTGAAGGCGGCCGGGAAGAAACCGGCGAAGACCCTCGCCAAGGCCGTGCACAAGGGCGAGAAGAAGCTGACGCGGGCCATGCGGCACGCGCTGCGCCTGCCGCCCGGCGAGGAACGCGACCTCGCCCTGCACGAGGCCCGCAAGAAGGCCAAGCGCACCCGCTACGCGGCCGAGGCGGCCACCGCGGCCCTCGGCGCGCCCGCCCGCACCCTGACCAAGGACATGAAGTCCCTGACCACCCTCCTCGGCGGCCACCAGGACAGCGTCATGGCCCGCCGTGTCCTGCGCGAGCTGGCCGCGGTGGCGCACGCGGCGGGGGAGAGCGCGTTCACCTACGGGGTGCTGTACGGCAGGGAGGAGGCACGGGCGGCCGCGGCCCAGGCGGAGCTGCCCGCGCGGTGGCGCGGGACGGGGACCGGGGCGTCCGGCTGAGCGTTCGGGGGGAGCCGCCGGCCGGGTTACGCTGAAGGGTCCCCCCTGTCAGCTCATGAAGGTTCGCGAGATGCCTGTCGAGTCGGTTTTCCCGCAGCTCGAAGCTCTGCTCCCGCACGTGCAGAAGCCGATCCAGTACGTCGGCGGCGAGCTCAACTCCACGGTCAAGCCGTGGGACGAGTGCGATGTCCGCTGGGCGCTCATGTACCCCGACGCGTACGAGGTCGGTCTGCCCAACCAGGGCGTCATGATCCTCTACGAGGTGCTCAACGAGCAGAAGGGCGTCCTCGCCGAGCGCACCTACAGCGTGTGGCCGGACCTGGAGGCGCTGATGCGCGAGCACCGGGTCCCGCAGTTCACGGTGGACAGCCATCGCCCGGTGAAGGCCTTCGACGTGTTCGGCATCAGCTTCTCCACGGAGCTGGGCTACACCAACATGCTCACCGCCCTCGACCTGGCCGGGATCCCGCTGGAGTCCCGGGACCGCACGGTCGACGACCCGATCGTCCTGGCCGGCGGCCACGCGGCCTTCAACCCGGAGCCGATCGCCGACTTCATCGACGCGGCCGTGATCGGCGACGGCGAGCAGGCCGTGCTCGACATGACCCGGATCATCCGCGAGTGGAAGGCGGAGGGCCGCCCCGGCGGGCGCGAGGAGGTCCTGTTCCGCCTGGCGAGGACCGGCGGGGTGTACATCCCGGCGTTCTACGACGTCGAGTACCTCCCCGACGGCCGGATCGCCCGTGTCGTACCGAACCGCAGCGGTGTGCCCTGGCGCGTGTCCAAGCACACCGTCATGGACCTGGACGAGTGGCCGTACCCCAAGCAGCCCCTCGTGCCGCTGGCCGAGACGGTCCACGAGCGGATGTCGGTGGAGATCTTCCGCGGCTGCACCCGCGGCTGCCGTTTCTGCCAGGCCGGCATGATCACCCGCCCCGTCCGGGAACGCTCCATCACGGGCATCGGCGACATGGTCGACAAGGGCCTGAAGGCCACCGGTTTCGAGGAGGTGGGCCTGCTCTCCCTGTCCTCCGCGGACCACTCGGAGATCGGTGACATCGCCAAGGGCCTCGCGGACCGCTACACCGACGACAAGATCGGCCTCTCGCTGCCCTCCACCCGCGTCGACGCCTTCAACGTCGACCTGGCGAACGAGCTGACCCGCAACGGCCGCCGCTCGGGCCTGACCTTCGCCCCCGAGGGCGGCTCGGAGCGGATGCGCAAGGTCATCAACAAGATGGTCTCCGAAGAGGACCTGATCAGGACCGTCGCCACCGCCTACGGCAACGGCTGGCGCCAGGTGAAGCTGTACTTCATGTGCGGCCTGCCGACGGAGACGGACGAGGACGTCCTCCAGATCGCCGACATGGCGATGCACGTCATCCAGAAGGGCCGCGAGGTCTCGGGCGCCAACGACATCCGCTGCACGGTGTCGATCGGCGGCTTCGTGCCCAAGCCGCACACCCCGTTCCAGTGGGCTCCCCAGCTGTCGGCGGAGGAGACGGACGCGCGCCTGGAGAAGCTCCGCAACAAGATCCGCGGTGACAAGAAGTACGGCCGCTCGATCGGCTTCCGCTACCACGACGGCAAGCCCGGCATCGTCGAGGGCCTGCTCTCCCGCGGCGACCGCAGGACCGGTGCGATCATCCGCGCCGTCTACGACGACGGCGGCCGCTTCGACGGCTGGCGCGAGCACTTCTCCTACGACCGCTGGATGGCCTGCGCGGACAAGGCGCTGGCCCCCTTCGGCGTCGACGTCGACTGGTACACCACCCGCGAGCGCACCTACGAGGAGGTCCTGCCCTGGGACCACCTGGACTCCGGCCTGGACAAGGACTGGCTCTGGGAGGACTGGCAGGACTCCCTCGACGAGACCGAGGTCGAGGACTGCCGCTGGACCCCGTGCTTCGACTGCGGCGTGTGCCCCCAGATGGACACGTCCATCCAGATCGGCCCGACCGGCAAGAAGTTGCTTCCCCTCACGGTCAAGAACGCGACGCCGACCCCGACTTCGGGCGGCCACACGCACTGAGGTGAGCGGGGCGCTCGATCGAGTGCCTCGCCCCCTCGCCCGTCGGTGCCGCATCCGCGCGAAGTGCGAAGCGCACACCAACCGTCCGGACTCCGGTGAGACGTTGGCGGCCCACGACTGAGACGTTGGCGGCCCACGACTGGCTGAAGTTCACCGGCAGGTCATGGCGGCTCCCCCGGGGGCGTGTCGACACCCGCCGGCCGTCCGGCCCCGTCTTTCCCGCTGGGGCGCCCGTGTCCGGGCCGCACGACGGGCGGCTCGGGGTTCGGTGACGGCACGATGGAGTGGAGGGGGTGGCCGCGGATCTGACGGGAGGAGCTCCCATGGCTCAGCAGACGGCGGCGAAGGCCCCGCCGAAGAAACCCGTGAGCACCGGCGGCGTCTTCTTCTCGTTCGCGCCGTGGATCATCTTCGGCGTGGTCGCCAGCCCTTCCACCTGGGAGTACGCGGCCCTCGCCGCGCTGATCGCCGCGATCGTCCTGTCGGGGCGGGACATCCTGAACGGCAGGATCCGGCCCCTCGACATCACCGGCATCGTGTTCTTCGCCGTGCTCTCGGTCCTGGCGCTGGCCCTGGACCGCGGGCAGCTGGTCTGGGTGGAGACGTACGCCCAGGTCATCTCCAACGGACTGGTGGCCCTCGTGGCGCTCGGATCGCTGTTCGCCGACCCCTTCACCGCGCAGTACGCCCGCGAGTCGTCGCCCCGGGCCGTGTGGGACTCGCCCGTCTTCCGGCACATCAACCGGGTGCTGACGGCGGTGTGGGGCGCGGTCTTCGCCCTGATGACGGTCTCGACCTGGCTGGCCGTCCGGTACCCGGCCCAGGACGACTGGTTCAACTGGGTCGTCCCCATCGCCCTGCTCGTCGTGGCCGTGAAGTTCACCGAGCACTATCCCGAGGCGTACAAAGCGCGGGTGCTGTAGCCGGATCCGAACGGGCGGCCCCGGCGTCTATCCGGGTATGGAACTCCGAGAGCCGCCCCCTGAGCAGCCGCAGCCCGAAGGATGCCTCGTCGTCGCCGTCCGCCTGCCGGTGCGGATCGTCGTGCTCGTCCTGGTCGTGCCGGTGCGCATGGTGTGGGACGCCCTCGTGGCCACCGGGCGGCTGCTGCGGGACACCGTGCTCAGGCCGTTCGGGCGGGCCCTGCTGTGGCTGGGCAGGGCGGTGTTCGTGTGGCCGTTCGTGGGGGTGTGGCGCTACGTCATGGTGCCCGCCGGCCGGGCGCTGGCCTGGCTCGCTGCGGTCCTCGTCGGCGTACCGGCGGTGTGGCTGTACCGCTGGGTCCTGACCCCCGTGGGCCATGCCCTCGCCCGGCTCGCGCGCGGGACCGGCGCCGCGTTGACGTGGGTGTACGCGCGCGTGCTCAGCCCGGTCGGGCATGGGCTGGCCCGGCTGCTCACGGGCGTCGGCGCGGTGCTCGCCGTCCTCGGGACCGGGACGTACACGGCCGTCGCCTGGCTGGCGCGCCACCTGTTGGTCGTACCGGCCCGGTGGCTGTACACCTGGGTCCTCGCCCCCGCCGGCCGGGCCGTCGCCTGGTGCGTGCGGGGTCTGGGGTGGCTGCTGGGACTGTTCGCCACCGGTGCCGGCCTGGCCCTGAACTGGACCGGCCGTGTCCTGTTCGGCCTGCTCGTCCTGCCCGCCCTGGCGTTGTGGCGCTGGGTGCTCGCACCCGTCGGCCGGTTCCTCACGGTCGTCGCCCGCGAGGTGGGGGACGCGCTCGGGCACGCCTGGCGGATCGCCGGGCGGATCTCCCGGGCCGTCGGACGGGCGCTCGGGACCCTCTTGCGGTGGATGTTCGTCGAGCCGGCGCTCTGGGTGTACCGCAGCGTCCTCACTCCGGTCGGGCACGTCGTCCGGGACGCCGTCCTGCGGCCCGTCGCCGACGGCGTGCGCGCCGTGGGCCGGGCCGGCCGGGAGGCCCTGGCCACGGCCCGCGCCACCGTGCGGCAGGCCCGCGCGGAGGCCCGCCGGATGCTGTTCGGCGGACCCGGCCGGCCGGGTCCGGCCGACCGGCGGGAACCCTCGGGCGCCGCGGCACGTAGTCTTGGTAACAGTACGACCGCTCTCACGAAGGACTAGGACACTGGGCAAGCGACAGCCCGAAGGCCCGCCGCCCGCACCCGCGGTGCAGCGCATCCGACTGCGCTACACCAAGCGCGGCCGCCTGAGGTTCACCAGCCACCGAGACTTCCAGCGCGCCTTCGAGCGTGCGCTGCGCCGCGCCGAGGTGCCCATGGCGTACTCGGCGGGGTTCACGCCGCATCCGAAGGTGTCGTACGCCAATGCCGCACCCACCGGCACGGGCAGTGAGGCGGAGTACCTGGAGATCGCGCTCACCCAGGCGCGCGACCCGGAGACCCTGCGCGTCCTCCTCGACGAGTCGCTGCCCGCCGGGCTCGACGTCATCGACGCGGTGGAGGCGCGGACTTCGGGTCTCGCCGACCGGCTGACGGCCTCCGTCTGGGAGCTGCGGCTGGACGGGGTCGACCCGGCCGACGCGGAACGCGCGGTCGCGGCCTTCGCCGCGGCCGACGCCGTCGAGGTGCAGCGCACGACCAAGAACGGCGTCCGTACCTTCGACGCCCGCCCCGCCGTGGTGAGCCTGGACACGCACGGATCGCCGGCTGATAGGCCGACGGACCTGCCCTGTGCGATACTGCGGCTGGTTGTTCGGCACGTGACGCCTGCCGTACGACCCGACGACGTCCTGTCCGGTCTCCGCGCCGTGGCCGACCTGGCGCCGCCGGTCCCCGCTGCGGTGACCAGGCTGGCGCAGGGGCTGCTCGATGAAGAGACCGGCACGGTGACCGACCCGCTCGCGCCCGACCGCGAGGCAGCCCAGGCCCTTACGGCCGCACCGGTTGCCGCCGCGACGGCGCCGACGCCGGAAGGTTCCGCGTAGGGACGGACGTCGTAGCGCCGCCCTCGTACTCGGGAGCCACCTGGGTCGGGCAGCGCACCGACCATAAGACTTTCGCCAGGCCGTACCGACAAGGCGTACGGAACCGGCGAGACAGGACACAGAGTGCTCCCGTGCGGCGCCCGCGCCCCGGACGGCGGCCACCGCGTATCGCGCGGGCCGCGGACGTCAACGGCGGACGGTCCCCAGAGACCGCCGACGGACCAGGCGCGGCGCCCGGGAGCCTGACGGGAGAAACGCCCGCATGCTCGAGCCGACCGAACCCACTGAGGGTTCCGAACTCAATACCCCCAGCGACACCCTGCCGCCGCGCAGGCGTCGCCGTGCCGCTTCCCGCCCGGCGGGCCCGCCCGCCGGGCCCGCGGAGGCGTCCGCCGAGGTCACCGTGCCGGCCATACCGGCCGCTGACGCGGACGAGGTCGCCGCGGTGACCGAGAGCACCGAGGACACCCAGGGCACCGAACAGCTGCCCGGGGCTGCCGCCGCCGCGCAGGCGCCCGCCGCCGAGGAGGCCGCACCGGCGCGTCCGCGCCGCCGGGCCACCCGCCGGGTGTCCGCGCCCGTGGGCTCCCCGGCGCCCGCCGAGACCGCGGAGACCGTCGTACCGGCCGCGTCCGCGGACGCCGAGCCGGCGGACGCCGCCGTCGCCGAGGCCGGGGTCGTCATCGTCGGCGAGGAAGCCGCTCCGCGCCGTACCCGCCGCCGGGCCACGCGCAGCGTGGCGACGCCGACCGACGGGGCGGCCGGCGCGCCGGAGACCGCCAGGACCGTCGAGCCCACCAAGTCCCCTGACACCGCTGCTGCGGAGGAGCCCTCCGTGACGGAACAGCCTGCCGAGGAAGCCGCTCCGCGCCGTACCCGGCGCCGGGCCACGCGCAGCGTGTCGACGGCCACCGAAGGCGCCCTGGGTGCCGCCTCGGGTGCCACGGAGACCTCCGGGACCACGCCGACCGCTGAGGCCGCCGAGCCCGCTGTCGCGGCGGAGCCCGCCGAGGAAGCCCCCGCCGGGCGTCCGCGCCGTCGCGCGACCCGCCGTGTGTCGGCACCCACCGCCGCGCCCGCGCCCGCCGAGGCCGCGCCCGCCGAGGCCGCGCCCGCCGAGACCGTGGTCCCGGCCGCCGCGCCCGCCTCCGCCCCGGCCGCCGACGCCGAGACGGCGCAGGAACCCGCCGGGACCGACGCCCCCGCCGCGCGTCCGCGTCGCCGGGCCACCCGTCGGGTGTCCGCGCCCGCCGGTGCCCCGCAGGGTGCCGAGGAGACCGCGGCCGTCGCCGAGGCCGCTCCCGTCGCGCCGCAGGCGCCCGAGGCGCCCGCCGCCGAAGCGGTCGCCCCTGCCGGGACCGACGCCCCCGCCGCGCGTCCGCGTCGCCGGGCCACCCGTCGGGTGTCCGCGCCCGCCGGTGCCCCGCAGGGTGCCGAGGAGACCCCGGCCGTCGCCGAGGCCGCTCCCGTCGCGCCGGAGGCGCCCGAGGCCCCCCAGGTCCCGGCCGCCGAGGAGGGCGTCCAGGACGCCGCCGAGGAGGCCGCTCCGCGTCGTACGCGCCGCCGGGCCACCCGCCGGGTGTCCGCGCCCACCGGTACGCCCGTGAGCGAGGAGGCCGAGCAGGCGGAGGAGCCCGCAGTGCAGACCCAGGCCCCGCAGGTCCCCGAGACCGCGCGGACCGCCGAGCCCGCCCGGGCGACGCAGGCCCCCGCGCCGGCCGCCGAGGGCGGGACCCAGCGCCGCGCCCGCCGCCGGGGCGAGCGCGCCGCGTCCGGGTTCGCCGAGCCCGCCCGCCCGGCCGCGTCCCGGTCCGCCGAGGACGCCGACGGCCCGCGCCGGCCCGCCCGCCCCGCCGTCGCCGTCTTCCAGGCGCCGGTGTTCACCGAGCCCAGGTTCCAGACCCCGGAGCGGGCCGCCGCCGAGGCCGCGGCCTCGGTCTCGGCCGCCGGTGCGGAGGAGACCGAGGAGTACACGGAGGAGCGCGGGGAGGAGCGCGCGGAGGAGCGCGCCGAGACCGGTTCGCGCCGCCGCCGGCGCCGCCGCGGCGCCCCCGAGGAGACGCGGCCGGTGCGGGCCGTGGCCGAGGACGAGGACGAGGAAGCGGAGGAGCCCGAGGACGCCGACGAGGCTCCGGAGGCCGCCGAGGACCTCGCCGAGGACGAGAGCGACGACGCCGAGGGCGCCGACGGCTTCGAGGAGTCCGGCTCGCGCCGCCGTCGCCGCCGTGGCGGACGCCGCCGCCGGCGCGGTGACGCGTCCGACGGCGACGGCGCCGACGCCGAGGGCGACGAGCTCGCCGCCGAGCAGGCCGCGCAGGACGCCGAGGACACCGCCGAGCAGGAGGACGAGGACGCCGACGACAGCCGGGGCGACGACTTCGCCGGTTCCAGCTCCACCAGCCGCCGCCGGCGCCGCCGCCGTCGCCGGGCCGGTGACACGGCTGCCGAACCCGAGCCGTCCGTCGACGACCCGGAGCGCACGGTCGTCAAGGTCCGTGAGCCGCGCAAGCCCAGCGAGCCGTCCGACGAGGTGCAGTCCATCAAGGGCTCGACCCGTCTGGAGGCCAAGAAGCAGCGCCGCCGGGAGGGCCGCGAGCAGGGCCGCCGCCGGGTCCCGATCATCACCGAGGCCGAGTTCCTGGCCCGCCGCGAGGCCGTCGAGCGGGTGATGGTCGTCCGCCAGCACGGCGAGCGCACCCAGATCGGCGTGCTCGAGGACGGTGTGCTCGTCGAGCACTACGTCAACAAGGAGCAGTCGACCTCGTACGTCGGCAACGTCTACCTGGGCAAGGTCCAGAACGTGCTGCCGTCGATGGAGGCCGCCTTCATCGACATCGGCAAGGGCCGCAACGCGGTGCTGTACGCCGGTGAGGTCAACTTCGGTGCGCTGGGCATGGCCAACGGGCCGCGCCGCATCGAGTCCGCCCTGAAGTCCGGGCAGCCCGTGCTCGTGCAGGTCACCAAGGACCCGATCGGCCACAAGGGCGCGCGTCTGACCAGCCAGGTCTCCCTGCCCGGCCGCTACCTGGTGTACGTGCCCGAGGGCTCGATGACCGGCATCAGCCGCAAGCTGCCCGACACCGAGCGGGCCCGGCTGAAGACCATCCTCAAGAAGATCGTCCCCGAGGACGCGGGCGTCATCGTGCGCACCGCCGCCGAGGGCGCGAGCGAGGAGGAGCTGCGCCGCGACGTCGAGCGGCTCCAGGGGCAGTGGGAGGACATCCAGAAGAAGGCCAAGAACGGCGGCGGTTCGAGTGCGCCGACGCTGCTCTACGGCGAGCCGGACATGACCGTCCGGGTCGTGCGCGACATCTTCAACGAGGACTTCTCCAAGGTCATCGTCAGTGGTGACGAGGCCTGGCAGACGATCCACGGGTACGTCGCGCACGTCGCCCCGGATCTGGCCGGGCGGCTGTCGCGGTGGACGTCCGAGACCGACGTCTTCGCCACCTACCGGATCGACGAGCAGCTCGCCAAGGCGCTGGACCGCAAGGTCTGGCTGCCCAGCGGCGGTTCGCTGGTGATCGACCGGACCGAGGCGATGGTCGTCATCGACGTCAACACCGGCAAGTTCACCGGCCAGGGCGGCAACCTGGAGGAGACGGTCACCAGGAACAACCTGGAGGCGGCCGAGGAGATCGTGCGTCAGCTGCGGCTGCGCGACCTCGGCGGCATCATCGTGATCGACTTCATCGACATGGTCCTGGAGTCGAACCGGGACCTGGTGCTGCGCCGCCTGCTGGAGTGCCTGGGCCGGGACCGTACGAAGCACCAGGTGGCCGAGGTCACCTCGCTGGGCCTGGTCCAGATGACCCGTAAGCGGGTCGGCCAGGGCCTGCTGGAGTCGTTCTCCGAGACCTGTGTCCACTGCAACGGCCGCGGTGTCGTCGTCCACCTGGAGCAGGTGACCGCGAACGGCGGCGGCGGCAAGCGCAAGAAGCGCGGCCGGGGCGGCGACGCCCAGGAGCACGTGCACGAGACCGCCGCCGTGGCCGTGGAGACCGGCGAGGCCGTCGAGCCCGAGGTGGAGACGGCCGTGGAGGTGGCCGCCGAGGCCGCCGAGCCGCTCGCGCTGCCCGGGCCGGAGTTCGCGCCGGACGAGGAGCTGTACAGCAGCGTCGCCGAGGCGGAGGCGGCGGCCACCCGTGGCCGTTCGCGCCGCCGGGCGGGCCGCCGGGCGTCGGCTCCGGCGGGCGCGCCGAAGCCGGAGCGGGCCGAGCGGGCATCCAGGGCCGAGCGGGCCGAGCGGGCAGCCAGGTCCGAGTGGGCCGAGGAGGCCGAGTGGGCCGGGACCGCCGAGGCGGGGTCCGCCGCCGAGGCCGAGCCGGCCGCGGCTCCGACCGCGCAGCACGTCACCGCCGAGGAGGCGGCGACGCGCCCGGTGCTGCCCGAGCCGGCCGCCGAGGCGCTGGCCGAGCCCGTGGCCGCCGAGGACCAGGTGGTCCCGGCGCCGCAGGCCGAGGCTCCGGCCGCCGAGGACGCCGCGCCCAAGGGCCGTACGCGCCGTCGGGCGACCCGTAAGGTGTCGGCCCCGGCCGGTTCGCCCGAGGGCGCCGAGGCGGCCGTCGTGACGGTGCCGGAGGCCGCGCCCGTGGCCGAGGCGCCGGCCGCGCCGCCCGTCGCCGAGGTCCCGGCCGCCGAGGAGGCGCCCGTGCCCGCCGAGGCCGCGGCACCGGCCCGCCCGCGCCGCCGTGCGGTGCGCAAGGCCACGGCGCCGACCGCGTCCGAGGAGGCGGCCGTCGTGGTCGTCCCGTCGGCCCCGGCGGAGCCCGCGGTGGCCGAGGCCCCGGTGGCCGAGGAGACCGCGGAAGAGGTCGCGCCGGCCAAGAAGACCGCCCGCAAGGCGGCCAAGAAGGCGCCGGCGAAGAAGGCCGCCGCCAAGAAGACCGTGGCCAAGAAGACGGCCGCCAAGAAGACGACGGCCAAGAAGGCGACGAAGACCGCCAAGACGGCCGCCGCGAAGTCGACGGCGAAGAAGACCGCCACGGTCCCCACCGCCGACGACGAGGGCTGACGCCCGCGGGTGTGCGGCCGGTTGCGCCGTGCCGATCACGGCGGCCGTCTGGGTCATGGTCATCCCGGAGTCGCCCATGGCCCGGGCGATACCGACG
>NZ_JBEZWU010000021.1:0-145513 GCF_040637655.1 Streptomyces sp. NPDC028722 | reverse complement strand
CAACATCCCACCCAACCCCGCCAAACCCGACGCAATCACCTGACTACGCCGCGCCACCACCCGCGCCACGGCCGCGTCCGTGTCCGGGCGCCTCCGTCACCGTCCGCTTCAGTCGAGGCGCGCGTCCGCGTACACCACCTCGAACTCCTCCAGGCCGACCACGTCCACGTGCGCCTTCGCCGTCGCCGCGTGGCGCGCGCTCGCCATGGCGGCGCGCGAGGCGGCCAGGCAGGTACGGTCGGTGAACAGGGCGCCGGCGACGCCCCGGCCCCGCACGCGGTCGATCAGCAGCGAGATCCTGGCCAGTCCCGGGAGGGATTCGGCCCGGGGTACCACCGTCGACCGGAACGTGTCGATGACCAGGTCCCCGTCCGGGGGGTCGAACTCCAGGCGGGTGACGCGCAGTGCGCCGCCCTGGAGGGGGTGTGCGAGGTGGTGGACCACCGCGGCCTCGTAGGCGGCGACCGCGACCGTTCCCGCGAAGGGCTCCAGGAGTCCCGCGCGCCGCTCGCGCATCACCTCGTCGCTGTTCCGCCGCGCCTCCTCGGTCTCCCACCAGCTCGCGGTGAGGATCTTGCCGAGGACCCGGTCCGCGAAGACACTCGCCCCGCGGTATCCGGGGCGTTCCTCCAGCAGATCCCGCCCCTCGCTGTTCAGGGACCGTAGGGCCGTGCCGAGCAGGGCCGGATCGCCGGTCGCGTACACCGTGCGCACGAACATGAGCCTCGCCTCCCGAGGGCTGTGGCCGCCCGGCACCGCCGGACAGGTGCAGCACATCCGACCCCTCCAGTCTCACGGGTGGGGCAAAACCCCGCAATGCGCTCGGGATTCAGCCGTTCGCCACCCAGCGCTTGACGCGGGCATGGCGGCCGGGCACGGTGGAGGCCATCTGGTAAGGAAACTTTCCTAACAGAAAGGTCCCTCCATGCGCCTCCGTTCCCTGACCCTCGCCGCGGCCTCCGGCACCGCCCTGCTCGCCGCCGGACTCCTGCCCGCGCACGCCACCGCCGCCCCCACGCCCAGGTCGGCGCAGGAGGGCACGGTCAGCGCCGCCGACCTGCTCTCGAAGGTGACGTCCTGTTCGCAGGTCTCCAACGGCAAGTACCAGACCGACGAGGAGACGTCGGCCACCGTCCCCGTGTGCGGCAAGAACGGCGCCGTGTTCTGGAAGGCCGACCTGGACATCGACTGCGACGGCCAGCGCACCACCAACTGCAACGAGGACCGCGACCCCTGGTACCAGGACGACACGGCCTTCCACCAGTCCGACGGCAAGCCGCTGAAGGCGGAGACACTGCCGTACGTGGTCGTGCCCAGCACCAGCAGCATCTGGAACTACTCCAACGCCGGCATCAAGGGCGGCGGCGTGGTCGCCGTCATCTACAACAACAAGGTCGAGTACGCCGTCGTCGGCGACACCGGCCCCACCAAGATCATCGGCGAGGCGTCGTACGCCACCGCCAAGGCGCTCGGCATCGACCCGGACCCGGCCACCGGCGGCGCCGACTCGGGCGTGACCTACATCCTGTTCAAGAACTCCAAGGTCTCCCCCATCGAGAGCCACAGCGCCGCGGTCAGCCTCGGCAACCAGCTGGCCCAGCAGTTCCTGTCGAACAACTGACCCCACCCGCCGGTGACGAGGTGTCAGACGGGCCGTACCCCGGCGTGCACCGTGCAGGCGCTCAGGACGAACAGGTCCGGCCGCAGGTGCACGCCCGCCGGGTCGGACGGGTCGAGCAGCCGGTCGAGGGTGGCCCGGTCCCCGGCGTCGAGGGCGTCGCCGAAGCCGTCGCGCAGCCGGGACAGGTGCGCGGCGACGTAGGCGCGGGTCCGGCCGGCGGCCGGGGCGGGCAGGTCCAGCAGGAAGGTGCGGGTGCGGATGTGCCCGAGGCCGGCGGCCCTCAGCAGGGCGGGCCAGTCCTCGGTCTCGGCGGCCGAACCGGGCAGGTCGGCCCGCATCCGCGCGAACCACTCCTCCTCCAGCGCGTCGAGCCGCGCCTGTAGTCCGGGACGGCCGATGCCGATGTCCCGGGGCAGGAAACGCGAGGGCAGGCCGCCTTCGAGCAGGGCCAGCGTGCCGCCGGGGGCGAGCCGCCCGGCGAACGCCGTGAGCCCGGCCCGCTGGTCGCCGAGGTGGTGCAGGCTGCGGCTGGCCCACAGCAGGCCGGCGGGCCGGTCCAGCTCGTCCAGCACGCCGGGCAGTTCACCGGCGACGGTGTCGAAGCGGTCGGCGACGCCCTGGCGGGCGGCCCGGGCCCGGGCACGCTCCAGCAGCGGGGCGGCGCCGTCGACGGCGACGACCCGGGCGCCGGGGAACGCCTCGGCGAACAGGCAGGAGACGACTCCGGGGCCGCTGCCCGCGTCCACGACCAGGCCCGGCTCGGTCACCTCTTCCGCGAGCCACGCCATGGCCTGCTCGTACACGGGGGTGAACAACTCCGCCTGTGTCTCCAGCAGGGGGCCCAGCTCGTTCCAGTCAGGGTCCGTGCCGTGGCCGTGGCCGTGCTGGTGGGCGGTGCCGTGGTGGTCGTGGTGGTCGTGCGCCATGGTGGTCAGCCTCTCTTCCGGGTGCGGTCAGCCTGCGACGGCACACCGGACGAGGGCCACCCGCGTTGCCGGTACGGCAAAAACCGGGTGCGCCGCCGGGGCCCGGCCCGATGAGGCCGGACCCCGGCGGGTCCTCATCCGGCTACGGGAGCGCCGGGTAGGCGTTCTGCATCAGCTGCTGGAACTGCGCGGAGAACCAGTGCCCGGCCAGCGGCGCGTTGGCCAGCGCGCCCGAGGGGTTGTTGCCGTTGCGGCCGTTGCCGCCGTAGGTGGGGTCGCACATCCGGTCGAAGCCCTTGCCCTCGTCGTTGTTGATGGCGGAGCTGGCGCCGTCCGACTCCCCCGGGGGCTTCACCCACACGTAGGCGTCGATCCCGGCCGCGGGGGCCGCGGTCGGCCGCTCGCCGAGACCGGCACCGCTCTGGTTGCACCAGTTGCCGACGTGGATGCGCCGGTCGATGCGGCTGCCGTTGACGTAGTCGTCGACGGAGGTCAGCGGGCCGGACCTGGTGGGCCGGGCGGCGCCGCCCCAGCCGTTGCGGGAGGTGTCGATCAGCATGCCGAGACCGGAGTTGAAGCCGACCGAGACGAGCTTGTCCCGCAACCCCTGGGCGAAGGACTGCTCGTCCACGTACTGGTTCCAGTCCACCCACTTGGACTGGCGCACGGTCTGCCCGTTCACGCTGTCGGTGACCTTGAAGTACGGCTCCTTGGTGGGGCTGTAGTTGGCGGTGTTGACGATGAAGCCGGTGACGTCGTTCACGCCGGCGCCGTTGGTCGTGGCGACCTTGTAGAACTCCTGTGCGGCGGGGCCGAGGTTGGTGTCCCAACCGAGCCAGCCGTGGTGGCCGGCGTCGATGTAGTTGTAGACGTTCGGGATGGCGCCCAGCTTGTCCAGGGCGTAGCTGACGCCCTTCTCGTAGTTGCCGTTGGCCTTCATGGTCGCGCAGGCGTCGGTGCTGCCGGCGGTGCCGCCGGCGTTGGTGGTGAGGTTGGGCAGCGAGTCGGGTTCGATGACGGTGGCGATGCGCAGGCCCGCGTACTTGGCGTCGGCCAGGATGGACGCGATCGGGTCGATGTACTGCGACTTGTACTTGTCGATGTCGTTCGGGCCGAGTTCGCCGTTGGAGGCGAGGGCGGCGCAGTCGCGGCCGGGGAGGTCGTAGATGACCAGCTGGACGACGAGGTTGCCGGAGCCCTTCTGCTTCAGGGCCTCGTCCAGGTGGGCGCGCAGGCCCATGCTGCCGCTGACCCCGTTGATGGTGGCGATCCGGTCGAGCCAGACCGCGGTGGGCTGGTTGGAGACGCGGCTGCCGCCCGGTTCCGCGGCGGCCCTGGCGGACCACTCCGGGTTCACGTAGACCTTGGCGCCGGTGTAGGGGTTGTCGGCGCGGCCGCCGGTGTCCCCGCCGCCGCCTCCGCCGCCCGTGCTGCCGCCGGTGTCCCCGCCGGTGCTGCCGCCCGTGCTGCCGCCGGTGTCCCCGCCGGTACCGCCGCCGGTACCGCCGCCGGTGTCCCCACCGGTGCCGCCACCCGTGCTGCCACCGGTGCCGCCGTCGACGTTGCAGGTGACTCCGTCGAGCGTGAAGGTGGCGGGGACGGCGTTGGTGCCGCTGTAGGTGCCGTTGAAGCCGAAGCTGACCGAACCGCCGGTCGCGAGCGAGCCGTTGTAGCTCTCGTTGGCGGCGGTGACCGCGGTGCCGCTCTGGGTCAGCTTGGCGTTCCAGCCGCTGGTGACCTTCTGGGTGCCGCCGTACGACCACTTCACCGCCCAGCTGGACTTGGCGGCGGCGTTGTTGGTGACGGTCACGGCGGCGGTGAAGCCGGTGTCCCACTGGCTCTGGATCTTGTAGTCGACCGTGCAGGGCACGACGGCGACGGCGGTGCCGGCGGAACCGGCCGGCAGGGCCGCGAACGCCGTCCCGGAGGCTCCGGCGAGCAGGCCGAGGGCCACCAGCAGTGTTGTTCGGGTACGGCTCATGGGTGCGGGTTTCCTTCTTCCGTGGGTGAGCGGATGCGGGTGCTTACGGGTTGAGGGCGCGCAGGTGGTCGCGCAGCCCGGCGCCGTACGCGGTGGCTGTGCCGTCGTAGGCGGAGATGAGGGACGGCCCGGAGGAGCAGTCCCAGGTGTTCCAGGTCCAGCCCAGGTAGGACAGGCCGTGGTCGTCGAACCACTTCATGACCTGGTCGGTGAACCCATGTGAGCAGGTGTTCTCACCGATCTCCCCGGCGACCAGCGGCACTCGGGCCGCCACCGGGGCGAGCGTGGAGTTCCAGCAGCTCTCGGTCGAGCAGGTGTTGAAGTTGTAGACGTGGTAGGCGGCGGCGAGATTGCCGGCCGGGTCGGTGGGCTGGTACGCCGTCCACTGGCTGAGGTCGTTGGAGTACGCCAGACCGCCGGCCATGATGACGTTCTTGGCTCCGGTGCCGCGGACGCTGTCGACCAGGTCCTGCATGCCGGCGACCTCGTAGGAGATCCCGGGACAGGTGCCCCCGTCCCGCCAGCACTTCCAGGCGTCCGTGGCAGTGCCGGTCGCCCGGTCCGGGTACGGCTCGTTGAACAGGTCGAACACGGCGGCCCGGTCGTCCTTGAAGGTGTCCGCCACCGATGCCCAGAACGACGGGCTGTACTGCATGTCGGGCATCGGCTTCTGGCAGGTGGCGTGCACGTCGGAGCAGCCCGCCGAGTTCCCGGTGTACTGGCCGTAGGTCCAGTGCAGGTCCAGGATCGGCGTCATGCCGTGCGCCTCGACGCGGGCCACCAGCTCCTTCACGGCGGTGATGTAGTGGGCGCCGGCGTACTCGGGTTCGATGTCGGCGAGACCCAGCCAGCACTCCTCGTTGAGCGGGATGCGGACCGCGTTCGCCTTCCAGTCGGCTATCGCCTTGACGGCCGCGTCGTCCACGGGGCCGTCCCAGATGCCGTACCCCTGCACGCACATGAACTCGCCGCCGGACCGGTTGACGCCGAGCAGACGGCGGGTCCGGCCGTCGGCGTCCACGAGTTTGCTGCCGGAGACGTGCAGTGCGGGCGCGGTGCCGCCGGACGGGGGTGGCGTCGTCGGTGGCGGGGTCGTGGGGGGTGGGGTCGTCGGTTCGGTGTCCACGTTGCAGGTCGTGCCGTTGAGCTTGAACACGGTGGGCGTGGCGTTGCTCCCCGACCAGGAGGCGAGGAACCCGGCGCTGACACTCGCGCCGGTGCCGAGCCCGGCGTTCCAGCTCTCGCCGGCCGCGGTCACGGTGGTGCCGGACTGGGACCATGAGGCGTTCCAGCCCTGTGTGACCTTCTGCCCGCCGGCGAGGTCGAAGGTGAGCTTCCAGCCGCTCAGCGCGGCGCGGTTGTTGGTGATCTTCACCGACCCCTGGAAGCCGTTGTCCCACTGACTGGTGACGGAGTACTCCACCGAGCACGCGGGCGTGGCTCCCTGGGCCGACACCACCGGGACGACCGCGCTCGTGACGAGCGCGATCGCACCGGAGGCGGCTAGAAGTACTGAACGCGGGGGGTGTCGCATGAGCGACTCCTTGCAGTTTGGCGCGCCGTGACGGACGCGTCGACTGAACGGAATCGCTCCCACTGGTGCGATGGAAGGTAGCGCCGACTCGCCTCTGTGCCCAGGGGAGTTGCTCGACTTTTCTGTCACCGGTCCTGTCGAATCTTTTCGACTCTTCAAGCATCTTGACCGCCCCCGCCCGCATCCCCACTATGGGAGCGCTCCCACTGGTTCAAGCCTTGACTTCTCCCCGAGCCGCACGCCGCAAGGAGGAACCAGCACCATGGATCCCGGACGGAAGAGCAGAGCCGGGCGGCGGTTGTGGACCGCGGTCGCCGCCGCGTTCGCCCTGCCGCTGTCGATGCTCGCCACCGGCACGGAGACCGCGCACGCGGCCACCGTGCAGTGCAGCGTCGACTACAAGACCAACGACTGGGGCGCCGGCTTCACCGCCGAGCTCACCCTCACCAACCGTGGCACCGCCGCCCTCGACGGCTGGACGCTGACCTACGGCTACACGGGCAACCAGAAGCTGTCCAACGGCTGGAACGGCACGTGGTCCCAGTCCGGCCAGACGGTCACCGTGAAGAACGCCTCGTACAACGGCACCGTCGCCGCGGGCGCCGCCGTCACCACCGGCGCCCAGTTCACCTACAGCGGCACCAACACCGCCCCCACGTCCTTCGCGGTCAACGGCACCGCCTGCACCGGCGCCCACCAGCCGCCGGTGACCGTGCTGACCAGCCCGAGCGCGGGCGCGGTCTACACCCAGGGCGAGGCGGTGCCGCTCGCGGCGACCGCGGCGGCGGCCGACAACGCGACGATCGGCAAGGTGGAGTTCTACGACGACACCACGCTGCTGGGCACGGACACGAGCGCGCCGTACTCGCTCCCGGTCTCCACCCTGGCCGCGGGCAGCCATTCGCTGGTGGCGAAGGCGTACGACAGCCTGGGCGCGTCCGCCGCGTCCACCCCCGTGGGCATCACGGTCGCCTCCGGGCCCGCCGTGGTCGCCTCGCCCTCCCAACTGGGCGTGCAGCAGGGCAGGTCGGGCACGTTCTCGGTGAAGCTGTCGACGCAGCCGAGCGCGAACGTGACGGTGAGCACGGCCCGTACCGACGGCAACACGGGCCTGTCCGTGACGGCCGGTTCCACACTGACCTTCACCCCGTCGAACTGGAACACCGCGCAGCCGGTGACGATCACGGCGGACTCCTCCGGCACCGGCGGCGCGACGTTCACCGCGTCGGCCACCGGGCACACCAAGGCGACGGTCACGGTCACGGAGCTGCCCGCGTCGAAGGCGTACGACGCCCGCTTCCTGGACCTGTACGGGAAGATCACCAACCCGGCGAACGGCTACTTCTCCCCCGAGGGCATCCCGTACCACTCGGTGGAGACGCTGATCGTGGAGGCTCCGGACCAGGGCCATGAGAGCACGTCGGAGGCGTACAGCTACCTGCTGTGGCTCCAGGCGATGTACGGCAAGGTCACCGGTGACTGGTCGAAGTTCAACGGCGCGTGGGACGTCATGGAGAAGTACATGATCCCCACCCACGCCGACCAGCCGACGAACTCCTTCTACAACGCCTCCAAGCCGGCGACGTACGCACCCGAGTCGGACACGCCGAACGAGTACCCGGCGAAGCTCGACACGTCCGTGCCGGTGGGCACGGACCCGATAGCCGGCGAGCTGAAGAGCGCGTACGGCACGGACGACGTCTACGGGATGCACTGGATCCAGGACGTGGACAACGTCTACGGCTACGGTGACGAGCCCGGCAAGTGCGAGGCCGGGCCGACGGCCACCGGACCGTCGTACATCAACACCTTCCAGCGCGGTCCGCAGGAGTCCGTCTGGGAGACGGTGCCGCAGCCGACGTGCGACGCCTTCAAGTACGGCGGGAAGAACGGCTACCTGGACCTGTTCACCGGCGACTCCTCCTACGCCAAGCAGTGGAAGTACACCGACGCCCCGGACGCGGACGCGCGCGCCGTGCAGGCCGCGTACTGGGCCGACGTGTGGGCGAAGGCGCAGGGCAAGGGCGGTGACGTCTCGACGACGGTCTCCAAGGCCGCGAAGATGGGCGACTACCTGCGCTACGCGATGTACGACAAGTACTTCAAGAAGATCGGCAACTGTGTCGGACCCTCGTCCTGCGCCGCCGGCACCGGCAAGGACGCCTCGCACTACCTGCTGTCCTGGTACTACGCCTGGGGCGGCGCCAACGACACCAGCGCCGGCTGGGCCTGGCGGATCGGCTCCAGCCATGTCCACGGCGGCTACCAGAACCCCCTGGCCGCGTACGCGCTCAGCTCCTACGCCGACCTGAAGCCCAAGTCGGCGACCGGTGCGTCCGACTGGAGCAGGTCGCTCCAGCGGCAGCTGGAGTTCTACCAGTGGCTCCAGTCGTCCGAGGGCGCGATCGCGGGCGGCGCGACCAACAGCTGGCAGGGCCGCTACGCCACCCCGCCGGCGGGCACGTCCACCTTCTACGGCATGTACTACGACGAGGCGCCCGTCTACCACGACCCGCCGTCCAACCAGTGGTTCGGCTTCCAGGCGTGGTCGATGGAACGGGTCGCCGAGTACTACCAGCAGACCGGGAACACCCAGGCGAAGGCGGTCCTCGACAAGTGGGTGAAGTGGGCGCTGTCCAAGACCACGGTCAACCCGGACGGCACCTACAAGATCCCCTCCACCCTCCAGTGGTCGGGACAGCCCGACACCTGGAACGCGTCGAGCCCCGGCTCCAACAGCGGGCTGCACGTGACGGTCGCCGACTACACCGAGGACGTCGGTGTGGCCGCCGCGTACGCCAAGACCCTGACGTACTACGCCGCCAGGTCCGGTGACGCGAGCGCCAGGTCCACGGCGAAGGCGCTGCTGGACGGCATGTGGAACAACCACCAGGACAGCCTGGGCATCGCCGTCCCCGAGACCCGCAGCGACTACAGCCGGTTCAACGACAGCGTGTACGTGCCGAGCGGCTGGACCGGCACCATGCCGAACGGCGACGCGATCAACTCCTCGTCCACGTTCGCCTCGCTGCGGTCCTTCTACAAGAGCGACCCGAACTGGTCGAAGGTCGAGGCCTACCTCAAGGGCGGCGCCGCGCCCGTGTTCACGTACCACCGGTTCTGGGCCGAGGCGGACATCGCCATGGCCATGGGCTCGTACGCGGAGCTGCTCGAATAGTCCCCGCTGACGCTCCGCGTGCACGGCCCCGTCACCGGACGACGGGGCCACCCGGCCGGGCGGCCACCACCCGCACAGGTGGCCGCCCGGTCCGCGCGTGCGCCCGCCCCCGGACGCGCCACGATGCCCCCGTGACGCCCGCCGCCTTCCCCGGGCCGCCCCGGTCCGTCAGTTGCCGTCGCCCATGCGGAGGCCGCCGGGTCGGTCGTGGGCCGACGGTTTCCGGAAGGCCAGTACGCCGAAGCGCGGGTCGGGGCGCGGGCGGTCCTGGTCCGGGAGCGCGGCCAGGCGCGCGGCGAACTCCTCGGTGCGCGGCTCGCCCGGCGGGAGCAGGGTGAACCAGCCGCGGCGCAGGTCGGCGATGGTGCTCCGGGGGCTGCGGCCCTGTCCGGCGCCGCGGAACGCGGTGCGGCCGGCCGGCCGGAACCCGTACCGGACGGCATGAGCCGTCACGGCGCCGGCGGCGTCCGCGGCGGGCCGGCGCGGGCGGGCGGCGAGGACGGCGTCGATGTCGCTGCCGACGTCGTGCGCGGCGGCCTTGTCCACGGTGGTGACGTACACCCCGCCGGGCCGCAGCACGCGCGCGCACTCGGCGACCACCGCCCGCACGTCCTCCGGGTCGTGCAGCAGGTGCAGCAGCCAGACGGTGGCGACCGCGTCGAAGGTGCCGCCGCGGAAGGGCAGCCGGCGGCCGTCGGCCCGGACGATCGCGCCGGGCAGCCGCGCCGCGGCCCTGCGCACCATGGCCGGGGTGGCGTCCGCACCGGTCACCCGCAGTTCCGGGCGGACGGCGGCGATCCGCCGGGTCACGCTCCCGGTGCCGCAGGCGACGTCGAGGAGGCTGCCCGGGCCGCCCGGTATCAGACCGAGCACGGCCCCCGCGGCAGCCTCGGCGCGGGCCTCGCCGCCGCGCAGGGCGTCGTAACGGCCGGCTTCCTTCTCGTAGTCCAGCACATCCCTCAGTGTGCTCCGTGGCCCGGCGCGATGTCCTCCACCCTGCGGGCGAGCGCGAAGTCCTTCTCGGTCACGGCGCCGCCCGCGCTGTGGGTGTGGACCGCGAGGGACACGGTGCGGTAGCCGAGGGTGAGGTCGGAGTGGTGGTCCAGCTCGTCCTGGACGGCGGCGATGTGCACGACCAGCGCCGCCGCCGCGACGTGCGAGGGGAGCCGGTAGGAGCGGGTCAGCCGGCCACCGTCGGCCGACCAGCCGGGCAGCTCGGTGAGCCGGTCCTCGATCTCCTGCTGCGACAGCGGTTCCACGGCCATGGCCGGGGCTCCCTTCATGAGGTGCGGTGTACCGGACACGGGTCCGGCGGTCCAGCCTGCCACGGGGGCCGGGGGCGCGGTACGGCGACGCGTCGGGGCCCGCGCGTCCGCCCCTCGATGGCCTCCGCCGTCCTGGACTAGGGTCGGCGGTATGACGATCGCCGCGTCGAGCCCGACCGCCTCCGCCGCCGCCCTCCCGGGCAAGGGGGTCGGGCCGTTGCTGCGCGCCTGGCGGGAGCGGCGGCGGATCTCCCAGCTGGAGCTGGCGCTGCGCGCCGACTCCTCCGCCCGGCACATCAGCTTCATCGAGACCGGCCGGTCCCGGCCGAGCGACGAGATGGTGCTGCGGCTCGCCGAGCAACTGGACGTGCCGGTGCGTGAGCGCAACTCCCTGCTGCTGGCGGCCGGTTACGCCCCGCGCTATCCGGAGACCCCGCTGGACGACCCGGCGCTGGACGCGCTGCGCGACGGCATGGAGCGTCTCATCCGGGGCTACGAGCCCTACCCCGCGCTGGTGGTCGACGCCGCGTACACGGTGGTCGCCGCGAACCGGGGCATCGCGATGCTGCTGGAGGGCGTGCCGGAGGAGCTGATGGCGCCTGCGCCGAACGCGATGCGGCTGACCCTGCACCCCGAGGGGCTGGCGCCGCGCATCCGGAACCTGCGCGAGTGGCGCGGGCACCTGCTGGCGCAGATGGAGCGGGAGATCGCCCTGCACCGCTCGGACCGGCTCCGCGCCCTGTACGAGGAGGTGGCGGCCTACCCGGTGCCCGGGCAGCCGCCCGGCGCCGAACCGGCCGATCCCGTCGCGTACTTCGCGCTGCCCCTGCGCATCGAGCACGACGGCCGGCTCCTGTCGTTCGTGTCCTCGATCTCCACGTTCAACACGCCGATGGACGTCACGGTCGCCGAACTCGCCATCGAGACGTTTCTGCCGGCGGACCAGGCGACCGCCAAGTACCTGCACACTCTGGTCGGTTGAGCCGTCCTCCCGGCAGCCGGCCGCCCCGGGGACGGGTACGGGACGGCGGCACATGACAGACTGCTGCCCGCGTACGTCGGTGTGCAGGGGAGGGGGGCGTGGCGTGAGTGAGCGGCGGGCTGCGCCCACCGTGGGTCAGGTGGTGCTCGGCAAACGGCTTCAGGAACTGCGCGAGGCGGCGGGGCTCAGCCGTGAGGAGGCCGCCCGCGTCCTGAGGGTGGCGTCGGCGACCGTACGGCGGATGGAGATGGCCGAGGTCGCGCTGAAGATCCCCTACGTGCAGGTGCTGCTGTCCACCTACGGGGTGGCCGGGGAGGAGACCGACGCGTTCGTGCGGCTGGCCGAGGAGGCGAACCAGCCGGGCTGGTGGCAGCGCTTCCACGACGTGCTGCCGGACTGGTTCAGCCTGTACGTCAGCCTGGAGGGCGCCGCCCGGATCATCCGCTCCTACGAGCCGCACTTCGTGCCCGGTCTGCTCCAGACCGAGGCGTACGCGCGCGCCGTCATGGAGGCCGGGACGATCGGGCAGACCTCGCCGGAGACGATCGAGCGGCATGTGTCGCTGCGCATGGAACGGCAGCGGCTGCTGGAGCGGGAGGACCCGCCCCACCTGTGGGTGATCATGGACGAGACGGTGCTCAGACGCCCGGTGAGCGCGCGGCCGCAGGTGATGCGGGAGCAGCTGGACCGGTTGCTGGAGTACGGCGAACGGGACCGCGTCACGCTCCAGATCGCCGAGTTCGCGGCCGGCCCGCACCCGGGGACGTACGCGCCGTTCACACTGTTCCGGTTCGCCGAGCCCGAGCTGCCGGACATGGTGTTCACCGAGTACCTGACCGGCGCGCTCTACCTGGACTCGCGCCGCGAGGTCGCCACGCACCTGGAGGTGCTGGACCACATGACGGCCCGGGCCGGGTCCGCCCGGCGCACGCGGGAGCTGCTGCTGGAGTACCGCGACCGTCGCTGAGCCCGCGGGCCCGTCAGGTGTGACCCGTACGGGTCCGGTGACGGGTGCGTTCCGGGACGCGGCCCTAGGTTCTGAGTACGGGGGCGGACCGAGGGAGCGCACGTGACCGACCCGCAGACACCGCCCGGGAACCCCGGTGCGGCTCCGCTCGCCGCCGGCCGTCTCCTCCGGCCGGGCCCGGCCGCACCCGGCCTTTCCGTACCCGGCCCCCACGACAGGGGCGGTCCGGTGCGGGAACCCTGATGCCCTCGGACGCGGTCCTCCACCAGGCGGCGGCCCTCTGTCTGACCTATCCGGACGAGAACCTCATCGCCCGTCTGCCCCTGCTGCGCGAGGCCGCTCCGCAGCTGCGCGGGTTCACCGACCACGCGGCCGTCACCCCCGCCCGGGAGCTGGCCGCCCACTACCAGCGGGTCTTCGCCGCCGGGCACCGGCACGGCCTGTACCTGAGCCGGTGGCGCGAAGGCCCCACCCCCCGGCGGGCGGCACTGGACCGCTTCGAGAGCCTCTACCGCCGGCACGGCCTGGAGTGCGACGGCGGGCGGCCGCCCGACTTCCTGCCCGCGGTCCTGGAGCTCACCGCGCGGACCGGCGACACCAGCGTGCTGACCGAGTACCGCGACGGACTGGAGCGGCTGCGCGCACGGCTGGCCGAGGACGGCACGCCGTACGCCGGCGTCCTGGACGCGGTGTGCGCCACCCTGCCGGCCGCGTACGGCTGAGCGGGACGACCGGGCGGGACGACCGGGAACCGCGATGCCGCGCCCCGGCCGGGGCGCGGCATCCGGGGACGGACGAGCGTCAGGCCAGCTCGGCCGTCAGGGTGATGGTCGTGCCGGTCAGGGCCTGGCTGACCGGGCAGTTCTTCTTGGCGTCCTCGGCGGCGGACGCGAAGCCCTCCGCGTCCACGCCCGGCACCTCGCCGCGCACGGTGAGGTGGATGCCGGTGATGCCCTCGCCCGGCTGGAAGGTGACGTCGGCCTTGGTCTCCAGCCGGGTGGGCGGAGTGCCGGCGCCGGCCAGGCCGTGCGAGAGGGCCATGGAGAAGCAGCTGGAGTGGGCGGCGGCGATCAGCTCCTCGGGGCTGGTCCTGCCGTTCGCCTGCTCGGCGCGCGAGGGCCACGACACCGGCTGCTGGCCGATGCCGGAGGAGTCGAAGGTGACGACGCCGTTGCCCTCGAGCAGGTTGCCTTCCCAGACGGTGTGGGCGGTGCGCGTGGTTGCCACGATGGTTCCTTTCGCGAGTGTCGCGTACGGGGTTCCCCGTGGCCCTATCCGATCACATCCGGGCTCGTCGCACGCTGCGGACGGCCCACGCGGCCCGGACGGCAGGCACATCGGGCGGCGGGGCGGCGGGCTCAGGCGGCCTGCTCCTCCTCGGCGGCGGCGGCGGTGAGCGGCACCTGCGGTCCGTCCAGTTCGCGCAGCCAGCGCCGCAGTACGCGGTGCACGTGCTCGGCGCCGGCCGGTTCCCCGCCGTCCTCGACCGGTGCGGACAGCTCCCGCGGGAAGAGCAGGAACGGACGGGACTGGGCGCCGCCGAGGCCGCCGTGGGAGCCGATCTGTTCCTCGAAGGCGAGGACCTCGCCGTCGGCGGGGTCGTAGGCGGAGTTCACCATGATGTCCGCGGTGTGCGGGAAGGAATGGGTGCGGCGGACGGCACCGGCGGCACCGGGGCCGAAGGGGGCCAGCGGGCCGGGGTCGTCGTCGAGCCGGGCCAGCGGTGTCTCGGCGCCGTCGGCGCCGAGCACCACGCCGTCGTGCTCGGCGCTGCGCACCAGGAGGAAACCGACGCCGGGGTGGTTGGCGAGGGTGGTGAGCAGCGCGGGGTAACGGGCGTCGATCTCCTCCTTGGTCATGCGGTGCGGGACGTCCGGGAAGGAGACCAGGCCGAGGTTGCCGGAGGCGAGCACGATCGGTTCGAACGCGCGGTCCGGGCCGTGGTGCTCGCCCTTGTGCCGCTCGGGCCGGCGCAGTGCGGCGCGGACGGTGGCGCGGGCCTCGGCGCCGCTGCGGGTGCGTTCGGCGCGGCGGGACACGGGCAGTCCGCAGCCGGCCCGGACGAGGTCGCCGAGGGTGAGGCCGTAGCGTGCGCGGAAGGTTTCGCCGGGGCTCTGTCCGTGGTCGGACAGGACGACGATCCGGTAGGGGCGCGGGGCGTGTTCGGCGACGCGTTCGATGAGGGCGAGGGACCGGTCGAGGCGCTGGAGGACCTTCTCGGCGTCGCGGCTGCGCGGTCCGGAGTGGTGGGCGACCTCGTCGTAGGCGACTAGGTCGGCGTAGACGGCGGTACGGCCGGCGAGCATGTCGCCCATGACCGCGGCGACCACGACGTCCCGCTCGATGACGGTGGCGAACGCGCGGATGAACGGGTAGAGGCCGCCCCGGCCGACCCGCGGGCGCTGCCGGCGTATACGGGCCCGGGCCGACTCGCCGATCTCGCGCGCCACCTCGGCGACGAAGCTGAGCGCGGTGCGGACGGCGTTGGCGGGGTCGCCGAAGTAGGCGAAGTACCCGGCGCGGGAGCGGTTCTCCCGGCCGCGGCGGCGGATCGCGATCGACAGCACGAGGGCCTGTTCACCGGCGCCGCCGCTGAAGAGGTTGCCGCGACTGGCGCCGTCGACGGCGAGCAGCCCGTCGTCGCCGGTGCGCAGGACGGCCCGGCGTTGCAGCTCGGCGGCGCTCGTCGGGCGGTTGCACACCATCACCTCGCCCCGGTCCTTCTCGTACCAGCGGAAGGCCGGCACGTCGAAGGTGCTGCCGTGCAGGATGCCGAGCTGGCTGGCGCCGGTCTGGCTGGACCAGTCGGTGCGCCAGGGCGTGAGGCGGTGGGTGGGCCGTGCGCCGTCCGCCCGCTCCTCCCCGGCGGCGGCCGGGGAGATGCCGTCCTGCGGGGACAGCCAGCGGGCGACCGTCGGCATCAGGCCCTTGCCGACCGCGTCCACGAGGACGTCGTGACCGACGCCGTCGAGCTGCACACAGACCAGCCCGGGGGCGCTCGGGCACGGTGGCGAGGCCCGGCGGTCGCGGCTGGCGAGGCGGAGCAGGCGCCGCCGGTAAGGCTCGTCGTCGCGGACGGTGAGGGCCCCACCGGTGGCGGAGGCGACGGCGGACATCACGGCGGCCACGATGACGGCGGTCTCGGGCGCGGCCTCGGCCCGGCCGGAGGGGCTGATGTACAGGGCGAGCAGCAGCAGGGAGCCGTTGAGGAAGAAGACGAGCAGGCCGAGGACGAGGGCGGGGACGAGCAGCAGGAGCCGGACGAGGAGCGGCCAGAGCACGGCGGAGAGCACACCGAAGGCGCCGGCGCCGCACGCGGCGGTCACGGCGATGCGGGTGGCGCTGTCGCCGTCGGGGGACTGGAGCCGGAAGTCGGGCAGGAGGCCGGCCAGGGCCAGCATGGTGGCCGTGGAGACCGCCCACACGGCGACGCTCCGTCCGATCTGACCGGCGGTCCGCCGCCACCGCACGTCTCGTAGGCCCCGCACGCCCCGTACCCCTCACGTCCCGGCCCGCTCCACCTACCGGGCCGGCTCCACCTTGTCATATGAGCCGACCGGGCCCAGGAGGGGCCTGCGCGGGTCACCGTCCGTCGTAGCCGGCCGTGGGCATGGACAGCCGCCGGTGCACCCGTGCCTTCGCCTGCGCGTCGTACGACGGCTCGGCCCGCCCGACCGTCTCCACGCGCACCCCCCGGCGGCCGCACTCGGCGGTGAACTCGTCGACCGACGAAAGGGCCCGCCGCAGCACCCGCAGGCTGGGGGCCACGAACAGGTCGACGCCGGGCCGGACCCCGTCCCACAGCGCGCTGTGGTCGAACCGCAGCCCGCCGACGAGGAGTTCACGGGCGATGACGTAGCCGTGCTCGGCGGCCCAGTGGGCGCACATGGCGTGCTGACTGCGCGAATCCACCAGGAAGGGGTCGGCCTCCAGCTCCTCCAGAGGTGTCAGGCTGGCGATGGCGGTCACCCGCACCGGCGTGAACGCGCCGAAGCAACCCAGCAGCTGTCCCATCGCCTACCCCTCACCTCCGGGTTTCGCCGACGACCCTACTCCTGCCCGTAGGCTTCGGGCAGTCGCGTGAAGGAGGCGAAGAAGGTGCCGGTGGAGATCACCTGGTGGGGTCACGCCACCTGCACGGTGGAGGACGCGAACACACGGGTGCTCACCGATCCCCTGTTCGCCCGCCGGCTGGCGCATCTGCGGCGCCGCCGGGGCGACGTGCCGCCCGCCGACGCCCGCCGCGCGGACGTGGTGCTCGTCTCCCATCTGCACGCCGACCATCTCCATGTGCCGTCGCTGGCCTGCCTGGAACCGGGCACGCGCCTGCTCGTGCCCCGGGGCGCACGACGGGCGGTACCGGGGCTGCGCCGGCTGCGGCACCTGCGGATCACGGAAGTGGCGCCCGGTGACGAGGTGTGCGCCGGCGGGCTGCTGATACGGGTGGTGCCGGCGCTGCACGACGGGCGGCGGCTGCCGCTGGGACCGCACCGCTCCCCCGCGCTGGGCTACGTCGTCGAGGGCGAGGCGCGGACCTACTTCGCCGGGGACACGGGGCTGTTCGACGCGATGGCCGAGCAGGTGGGGCCGGTGGACGTGGCGCTGCTGCCGGTGGGCGGCTGGGGACCGTACCTCGGGGAGGGGCATCTGGACGCGGGACGGGCGGCGCGGGCGCTGGCCCGGCTGGCCCCGCGGGACGCGGTCCCGGTGCACTACGGCACGTACTGGCCGATCGGCATGGACGCGGTGCGCCCGCACGAGTTCCACGCGCCGGGTGACGAGTTCGTGCGGCTCGCGGCGGAGGCCGCGCCCCGGGTGGCGGTGCACCGGCTCGGACACGGGGAGAGTGTGCGGCTGGAGGTCGCCCGGTGAGATGGCCGGCCGCCGCGGTGCTCGCCACCGCCATGACGTCGACCGTGCCCGACCCGACGCGGCAGGCGCTCGGCTATCCGTCGCTGTTCCTGCTCGTGCTGATCGGGGCGCTGGTGCCGGTGGTGCCGACCGGGGCGCTGGTGAGTGCGGCGGCGGTGGTGGCGTTCCACCGGACGGCGCCCTTCTCGCTGCTGCTGGTGTTCCTGACGGCGTCGCTGGCCGCGTTCCTGGGGGACGCGGCGCTGTACTGGCTGGGCCGGCGCGGACTGCGGTCGAAGAACGGGTCGCGGTGGCTGAAGGCGATCCGGTCGCGGGCCCCGGAGGAGCGGCTCGAGCAGGCCCAGGAGAAGCTGGCCGGGCACGGGGTGGCGGTACTGGTGCTGTCGCGGCTCGTGCCGGCCGGGCGAATACCGGTGATGCTGGCCTGTCTGCTGGCCGAGTGGCCGCTGCGGAGGTTCAGCCGGGGCAACCTGCCCGCTTGTCTGGCCTGGGCGGTGACCTACCAGGTGATCGGCATTCTGGGCGGCTCGCTGTTCAGCGAGCCGTGGGAGGGCGTCGTCGCGGCGATCGCACTGACCGTCCTGGTCAGCGTGGTGCCGGGGGTGGTACGGCGGGTGCGGTAGCCCTCCCGCCGAGGGTGGTACGGCGGGTGCGGTGGTCCTCCCGCCGGCGGTGCCGGGCCGTGACACCGCGTCAGTCCAGCACTCTGGAGGCCCCCACCGGCAGGTCCCACAGGTTCTCCCGGTCCAGTCCGGCCCGCTGCCAGGCGGCCCGTGTGCGGGTGAGGGGTTCGAGGACCGGTTCGGCGGACAGGACGAACGTGCCCCAGTGCATGGGGGCCATACGGCGGGCGCCCAGGTCCACGGTGGCCTGCACCGCCTCTTCGGGGTCGCAGTGGACGTCACTGAGCCACCAGCGGGGGTCGTAGGCGCCGACGGGCATCAGGGCGAGGTCGATGCCGGGGTAGCGGTGGCCGATGCGGGAGAACCAGTGGCCGTAGCCGGTGTCGCCGGCGAAGTACAGGCGCTGTCCTTCGGCGGCGGTGAGGACCCAGCCGCCCCAGAGGCTGTGGCAGGTGTCGGTAAGGGTGCGCTTGGACCAGTGGTGGGCCGGCACGAAGTCGAAGCGGACGCCGGACAGTTCGGCCCCCTCCCACCAGTCCAGCTCGGTCACGCGGGTGAACCGGCGCCGGCGGAACCAGCGGCCGAGCCCGGCGGGCACGAACACGGGTGTGTGACGCGGGAGTCGGCGCAGGGTGGGGGCGTCCAGGTGGTCGTAGTGGTTGTGGCTGATGACGACGGCGTCGACGCGGGGCAGGGAGTCCCAGGGCACGCCGACCGGGGTGATGCGGGCCGGGGTGCCGAGGATGCGGCGGGACCAGACGGGGTCCGTGAGGACGGTGAGCCCGCCGATGCGGACGACCCAGCTGGCGTGTCCCGCCCAGGTGACGGCGACGGTACGGGTGTCGACGCGGGGCAGCGGCGCCGGCTCGTACGGCAGCCGGGAAAGGTCGGCGAGGCCGTCCGGGCCGGGGCGTACGGCGCCTTCGCGGGCGAAGCGGGCCATGGCCCTGAGGCCGGGCAGCGGGGCGGTGAGCCGGTCGCGGAAGGTCCGGGGCCACACCCGGTGCTCGCCCAGCGGGCGGGGCTCGGCCGGCGGCGGGGACGGGGGCGCGAGGGGAGCCGGCGTGCCGGGTGTGCCGGCCGGCGTGGTCGTCGGGGCCGGACCGGGCTCGTGCGTCTGCGTCATCGAGGAGACTCCCGTCGCTGAGCGTCGTCGCGGAGATCGCCGAAGGCCGACCTCAAGGAGGTCAGCGCGCGGTGAAGGTGTGGCAGTTCCAGCGGTGCGGGGGACGTGAGGCATTCCAGGCGCTCCTGAGCCGTGCCGCCCAGCAGGGCTCCGGTGGAGAGCCGTACCCGCAGCGCCCCCAGCTCGTCGCCGAAGCGGTGACCGCCGGGCGCGGGGATGCCGAGCCGGGCGGTGAGCACGTCCTCCAGTTCCTGCGCGTCGCCGACGCCCTGGGCGGCGAGCGGTTCGCGCAGCGGGCCGAGGTCGGCGTACAGGTGGCGGCCGGCCTGCGGCGGCCGGGCGAACGCGCCGGCGGCGACCACCGCTGTGTGCGCGGCGGCGGCCACGCGCGCGTGCAGCCGTACGGTGGCCTCGCGCCGCTCGATGACGGGCGGGGGCTCGTCGAGGGCGTAGCCGGCGGCCGCGGCGACCGGCGCGGCGATGCGGGCGCCCAGTGCGGTGAGGATGTCGAGCACGCGCGCGTGCAGGTGCCGTCCGGTGGTGGTGTCCGGGAACCGGGCGACGGCGGCGGGCCAGCCGGCGGGCAGCAGGGCGCCGGCCAGGTCGCTGACGACGGTGACCCGGTCGGGCAGCATCTCGGCGGGGCTGAGCAGGACCGTCTCGTGCGGGGCGTGCAGGGTGTCGCGCCAGGTCTCGTCGCTGACCAGGTGCAGGCCCTCGGCGGTGGCGGCCTCCAGGGTCTCGTGCAGCAGTTCGGGCGGGGCGACGGTGGCGGTGGGGTCGTCGGCGACGGACAGCACCAGCAGCCGTGGGTCGCCGCCCTCGGCGCGGAGCCGGCGGACGGTCTCCAGGAGGGCGTACGGGTCGGGGACACCGCCGCTCTCGGCGGTCGTCGGCACGTGGTAGACGGGCCGCCCGAGGATCCGGGCGTACGGCGCCCACCAGGCGGCGCAGGGGCGGGGCACGAGGACGTCGGCGCCGTCACCGGCGAGCGCGGCGGTCAGTGCGAGCAGCAGGGCGGGGGCGCCGGGACCGGCGGCCACCTGGTCGGGGACGGTGGGCAGTCCGCGCCGGGTCCAGTAGCCGCAGGCCGCCTCCAGCAGGGCGGGGGCGCCGCCGACGGGCTGGGCGTCGGAGCGGCTCGCGGCGGCGGCGAGGACGGCGGAGAGTTCCGGGAGGACGGGCAGTCCGTCGGCGGGGAGGGGCGGGCCGTAGCGGACGGGGCCGTGGTCCTCGCCGGGATCCGTCCGCCGCATGTCCGCCTCCGCGCAGTCCGTCGTGCCGTCGTGCCGCCCGGTCCGGGCCGCGCTGTCCGTCCGGGTCCCGCTGCTCCCGCCGGTCGCCGCCGTCCTGGCTGCCGGGGGTGCCGCCGTGTGTGTGCCGTCGTTCGTTCCGTCGCCGTGCTCTCGCGAAGGTGTCTACCCGCCCGGTGGCCCTCCATGAGCGGCGGCGCGGTCGCCCGGGTCACATCTGCGTGGACCGGTCCCCCGCGGAGCGCCTGCGGCCGTACAGCCGGTAACCGGCTCCGACGCAGGCCGCCGCGATGAACACGCCGCCGGTGACGAGGGCGGGCACGGAGTCGGCGAAGGTGCCGCCCTCGCCCGCCTCCACCCCGCGCTGGACGGTGGCCGGGGCGCATCCGGCGCCGTCCTGGGACTCGCGGCAGTCGGGACGGCCGTCCGGGCAGGACCCGCCGGAGGTCTCCCCGCACCGGTGTCCCCCATCGGCACAGGACGCCGCGCCGACGCACTGCTGGCCCCCGTCCTGCTTGCCACCGCCCCCGTCCTGCCTACCCCCGCCCCCGTCCTGCTTGCCCCCGTCCTGCCTACCCCCGCCCCCGTCCTGCTTGCCCCCGTCCTGTCTGCCGCCGTCCTGCTTGCCGCCGCCGTCCTGCTTACCCCCGCCACCGTCCTGTCTGCCGCCGGCGTCCTGCTTGCCGGCGTCGTCCTTGCCGGGCTCGTGGCACTGCTCGCCCGGCCCGCAGGCCTGCCGCTCCGGGCACAACTCGTCCTGCGGGCAGCGCGTGTCCGCCTGGCAGGCGCCCCCTTCCTCGCACAGCGCGCCCACCTCGCCGGCGCAGGGTGCGCCCCCCTCGCACGCGTCGGCGGTGCCTCCGGGGGCGGACGGGCAGGCGCCGTCCGGCGGAGCGGCGCCGAGCGGGTCCGGCGCCGCTCCGGGGAGGGAGTCGCAGGGGACGGAGAGGGTGGCGGCGGGGACGGCGACGGCGGTGGGCCCGGTCAGGGCGAGCGCGGCACCGGCGGCGAAGGCGACGGACAGGGCGCGGACGGTGCGGCGCATGGGAGGGACTCCTCGGCGGGCGGCGGGGCGGTCGGACGGCGGTACGCCGGCGCACCGGTACGACGGCAACGCCGTGCGGCGCCCGGGTACGGGGCACGGGTCGTGCCCTCGCTGCCATCACAGCCCGCCCAGCGCCGTACCGCGCGCGGCCGGACCCCATTCGCGGGACACACGGGGCCAGGCGGGTGACGGGGCGTGCCGGAGGGGCCGGCCCGAGGTTTTCCGTCCTCCGGGCAGGTGACTCGGAGCGTGCTGACCGGATCGTCCGCTTCGCACTGCACCGGGGAGGTCTCTCCATGAGCACCAAGGTCTCCGACCACATTCTCGAGCGCCTGCGCGCCTGGGGTGTGGAGCAGGTCTTCGCCTACCCGGGCGACGGGATCAACGGCCTGCTGGCCGCCTGGGGCAGGGCCGAGGACCAGCCGCGTTTCATCCAGTCGCGGCACGAGGAGATGTCCGCCTTCGAGGCGGTGGGGTACGCCAAGTTCAGCGGCCGTATCGGCGTGTGCGCGGCGACATCGGGGCCCGGCGCCGTCCACCTGCTCAACGGCCTGTACGACGCCAAGCTGGACCATGTGCCGGTGCTGGCCATCGTCGGCCAGACCAACCGGACCGCGATGGGCGGTTCCTACCAGCAGGAGATCGACCTGCACACGCTGTACAAGGACGTCGCCTCGGAGTTCGTGGAGACGGTGACGGTGCCGGAACAGCTGCCGAACGTGCTCGACCGGGCGATCCGCACCGCGTACGCCCGGCGCTGCCCGACGGCCCTGATCATCCCCGGTGACGTGCAGGAACTGGACTACTCGCCGCCGACGCACGAGTTCAAGATGGTGCCCTCCAGCCTGGGCATGAGCGACTACACGGCGATCCCGACGGACGACGCGCTGCGCCGGGCCGCGGACGTGCTGAACGCGGGCGACAAGGTCGCGATCCTGATCGGCCAGGGTGCCTCGGGCGCGGTCGCGGAGGTGCAGGAGATCGCCGAACTGCTCGGCGCCGGGGTGGCGAAGGCGCTGCTCGGCAAGGACGTGCTGAGCGACGAACTGCCGTACGTCACCGGGCCGATCGGGCTGCTGGGCAGCCGGCCGTCGTACGAGATGATGCGGGACTGCGACACGCTGCTGACGATCGGTTCGTCGTTCCCGTACACGCAGTTCATGCCGGACTTCGGCAAGGCGCGCGGTGTGCAGATCGACATCGACCCGCACATGATCGGTATGCGCTACCCGTACGAGGTGAACCTCGTCGGCGACGCCCGGGCGACACTGCGGCGGCTGATCCCGCTGCTGACGACGGACCGGGGCGGACGCGAGTGGCGCGACACCGTGTGCGCGAACGTGCGGCGCTGGCACGAGACCATGGACCGGCGGGCCGCGCAGTCGGCCGACCCGATCAACCCCGAGTACGTGGCCCGGGCGCTGGATCCGCTGCTGCCCGACAACGCGATCCTGACCTCGGACTCCGGGTCGGTCGCGAACTGGTACGCGCGGCACATCACCATGCGGCCGGGCATGCGGGGTTCGCTGTCGGGGACGCTGGCGACGATGGGCCCGGGGGTGCCGTACGCGATCGGGGCAAAGTTCGCCCATCCGGACCGGCCGGTGTTCGCCCTCGTCGGGGACGGGGCGATGCAGATGAACGGCCTGGCCGAGATGATCACGGCGGCGAAGTACCGGGACCGCTGGTCCGATCCGCGGCTCGTGGTGGCCGTGTGGAACAACCAGGACCTGAACCAGGTGACCTGGGAGATGCGCGCGATGGAGGGCTCCCCGTCGTTCCTGCCGTCGCAGTCCCTCCCGGACGTGCAGTACGCGGCGTTCGCCCGCTCGCTCGGCCTGACCGGTATCCGGGTGGAGAAGGCGGAGGACGTGGAGGCGGGCTGGCGTGCGGCCCTGGAGGCGGACGGGCCGGCGGTGATCGAGTTCCTCACCGACCCGGCCGTACCGCCGATCCCGCCGCACGCCACCTGGGAGCAGATGGAGGCGACGGCCAAGTCGGTCCTGAAGGGCGACGCCGACCGGAGCTCGATGATCAAACAGGGCCTGAAGGCGAAGTTCCAGGAGTTCCTGCCGGGCGGTGGCAAGCAGTAGCCGCGCGGCTGCCGCACGGCACCGGCCTACCGGTAGAAGACCGCTACGCCCCCGTGGTGCGAGCACGCGCCCTGATGATGGGCGGCGTACGAGTAGGTGCCGTCGTTGCAGAGGGCGGTGGCGCCGTTCGACGCGTCGCCTGAACCACCCGAGGAGCTCGAACTCCCGCTTCCGGACGACCCGCCCGACGCGTCACCGCCGCCTGTCGAACCCGCGGCGGCCGCGTGCGCGGTGACGGTGACCCTCACCTTCACCTTGACCGTCTTCGTCGCCGTCACCGTCGGCGCGGGCGCGGGCGTCGCGGTCTCCGTGGCCGTTGCCGTGGCCGTCGCGGTGACGGTCGCGGTCGCGGTCGGCCGCACCATCGCGGCCGCCGCCTTCACATCGTTGCCGTTCCCGTTGCTCTGACCGTCGGCGCCGGCGCCGATGCCGAGGAAGAAGGCGAGTCCGATGGCGGGCAGTACGTAGCGCTTCCGCGCCCACCGCGGTGCCGTTCTGACAGGCGGCTGCGGCGGCATGGTGTACGGGTCGTTCATGTGTCCCCCCAGGGCACGTCGGAGCGTCGACCGTAACGCCCCCTGTGAAGACCGCGTGTTGCTTCGGTGTAGTAGTCATCTGTTTGTTATTCAACTGTCGTCCGCCTCCCGGTCACCGTGGCAGCACGCCGGTCCGGCGAGCTGTGTCCCGGTTCTCGCCGACCCCTGTTACGCGAGCGCCCATCCGGGTACGCGGTGCGGACCGTCGACCCTCTGGAGGGAGACATGCAGCGAGGCAGTAACCGGCTGAGCGTCCACCGTGACGACGAGATGAAGCATGAGCTGAGGGGGTTGCTGAGGTCCGGGCATCCCACCCGCGTCGAGGAGTGGCACGATCCCGAACCGGCCGCGGACGACGATCCGGAGGTCTGGAGCGGCCCGGTGGGCGGCCTGGGCTCCCCGGCGTCGCTGGAGCGGACGAGGCTGGAGCTGGCCCGGCACCTGAGCCGGCACGCGTTCCCCGCGAAGCCGGACGAGGTGGCCCGGGCGCTGCGCCGGAACAACGCGCCCGGCGGGCTGATCGACGCCGTGGCCGCCCTGCCGCACGGGCAGCGCTACGAGAACGCGCAGCAGCTTGCGGAGGCACTGGCGGGCGGCGAGTGAGCGGGGGCCCGGCTCTGATCGTGAGTGGCGGCACGGTCGACGCGACCGACGCGGTTCCCGCTGCCGGTGCGGCGATCGGGGCGTGCGTGCTGCTGCCGTACGGCGATGAGCTGATGCGGTGCCGGCGGGCGGCCCGGGACAGGAAGCGGCGTGCCCGGACGCACCGGGCCGTGTCGCGGAAAGTGAAAGGAAGCTGAGGATCATGCGTATCGCGTTTCTGGTGGCCCCCGAGGGCGTCGAGCAGGTCGAGCTGACCGATCCCTGGCAGGCGGCCTCCGAAGCGGGGCACGAACCGGTGCTGGTGTCGACGGAATCCGGGAAGGTCCAGGCGTTCAACCATCTGGACAAGGCGGACACGTTCCCCGTGGACGAGGTGGTGGGTGAGGCGTCGGCCGGGTCGTTCGGCGGTCTGGTGCTGCCGGGCGGCGTCGCGAACCCGGACTTCCTGCGGATGGACGAGAAGGCCGTCGCGTTCGTGAAGGACTTCTTCGAGCAGGGCCGTCCGGTAGCCGCGATCTGCCACGCGCCGTGGACGCTGGTGGAGGCGGGTGTCGTGCGGGGCCGGGTGCTGACGTCCTGGCCGAGTCTGCGCACGGACATCGAGAACGCCGGCGGCACCTGGGTGGACGAGCAGGTGAAGATCTGCGACCACGGTTCCAACAAGCTGGTGACCAGCCGCAAGCCGGACGACCTGAAGGCGTTCTGCGACGCGTTCCTGCACGTGTTCGCCGGCGAGACGGCCGGCTGACCGTCACCCGTCCCGGACGCGGCAGGGGCCGGCCCGCGGGGGCCGGCCCCTGCCGCTGCCCGGGGGTGCCGGTCGCCGCGGGCCGTCAGGTGCCCGAGGTGCCCGGGGCCGCCGTCTCGCCGCTGCCCCGCTCCCGGGCGCCCTCGCGGGTGCGGGACGCGCTGACCAGGCGGCGCGGGTTGCGGCGCAGGAACTCGCCCTCCAGCTGCGCCATGCGCTCGTTGTGGGCCCGCAGCGCGTCGTTCGAGCCGTACAGGAGGGTGTCGTGGCGCGTGCGGTGGATCGTCTCCAGCTCCTTCATGAGCTGCTGGTCGTCCAGCCGGCTGGGGTCGACTCCGGTCGTGGTGGTGCCCCGCTCATCGTGTTCGTTCATGCGGTCCGGGTACCCCGCCCGGCACCCGCTGCCCCCGGACGTTTTCCCGGGGAGTCACCGGGCGCGCTCGACCCGGCGTTCGTCCCAGACCGGTTCGGGGGTCTCGCGGACCCGGCCGTCGCTGCCGAAGACCAGGAAGCGGTCGAAGGAGCGGGCGAACCAGCGGTCGTGGGTGACCGCGAGCACCGTCCCCTCGAACGCCTCCAGACCCTCCTGGAGGGCCTCGGCGGACTCCAGGTCGAGGTTGTCGGTCGGCTCGTCCAGGAGGAGCGCGGTGGCGCCCGCGAGCTCCAGCAGCAGGATCTGGAACCGGGCCTGCTGGCCGCCGGAGAGCCGGTCGAAGCTCTGCTCGGCCTGCTGGGTCAGTTCGTAGCGGCGCAGCCGGGACATCGCGGCGCCGCGGTCCTGGGCGTGTTCCTTCCAGAGGATGTCGAGGAGGGTGCGGCCCCGGAGTTCGGGGTGGGCGTGGGTCTGGGCGAAGTGGCCGGGTACGACGCGCGCGCCGATCTTCCACTGCCCCGTGTGCTTCACGTCCTCGCCGGCGAGCAGGCGCAGGAAGTGCGACTTGCCGGAGCCGTTGGAGCCGAGCACGGCGACCCGTTCGCCGTAGAAGACCTCCAGGTCGAACGGCTGCATCAGGCCGGTCAGCTCCAGCCCCTGGCAGGTGACGGCCCTGATGCCGGTCCGGCCGCCCTTCAGGCGCATGGTGATGTCCTGCTCGCGGGGCGGCTCCGGCGGCGGGCCGGCCTCCTCGAACTTGCGCAGGCGGGTCTGCGCTGCCTGGTAGCGGGAGGCCATCTCGTGGCTGACGGCGGCGGCCTGCCGGAGGCTGAGGACGAGCTTCTTCAGCTGGGCGTGCTTCTCGTCCCAGCGGCGGCGCAGTTCCTCGAAGCGGGCGAAGCGTTCCCGGCGGGCCTCGTGGTAGGTGGCGAAGCCGCCGCCGTGCACCCAGGCGTCGGCGCCGGCCGGGCCCGGCTCCACGGAGACGATCTTCTCGGCGGCACGGGCGAGGAGTTCGCGGTCGTGGGAGACGAACAGGACCGTCTTCCGGGTCTCCCGCAGCTGTTCCTCCAGCCAGCGCTTGCCGGGCACGTCGAGGTAGTTGTCCGGTTCGTCCAGCAGGAGCACCTCGTCGGTGCCGCGCAGCAGCGCCTCCAGCACCAGCCGCTTCTGCTCGCCGCCGGAGAGGGTGCGCACCTGCCGCCATTGGGCGCGTTCGTACGGCATGCCGAGCGCGGCGGTGGTGCACATGTCCCACAGGGTCTCGGCCTCGTAGCCGCGGGCCTCGGCCCAGTCGGAGAGGGCCTGCGCGTACCCCATCTGGGCGGCTTCGTCATCGACGGTCATGAGGGCGTGCTCGGCCTCGTCGACGGCTTTCGCGGCCTGGCGGAGTCGGGGCGGGGCGACGGAGACGAGCAGGTCCCGCACGGTCGTCTCGTCGCGTACGGAGCCCACGAACTGGCGCATCACGCCGAGGCCGCCACCGACGGTGACCGTGCCGCCGTGCGGCTTGAGCTCGCCGGAGACCAGCCGCAGCAGGGTGGTCTTGCCGGCGCCGTTCGGGCCGACCAGGGCCACGACGGCGCCTTCGCCGACCCGGAAGGACACGTCACCGAGCAGCGTCCTGCCGTCGGGGAGGTGGTACTCGAGGTGCGCGGCTTCCAGATGTCCCATGGGCAGGCATTCTCCGGGTCGCCCGGGACCCGGGGCAAACCGTTATCAACGGCGCCGGGCGGCGCCCGCTCCGGCCCCGGCGACGTCAGAGCCCCTTCTCGGACCCCCGGGACGGTGACGCCCGGCGTGCGGAGCACAAGAAACGGGCGCTTACGGGTAAGCGCACCCCATGAGCCCAGACCTGGACCTGACTGTCCCCGCCTCCGCAGCCCGGACCCCGCTGCGCACGGCCCTCGCGCTCGACGGCCGGCTCTTCCAGGCCGCCGCCGGCTGGCACTGGCCGGGGGCCGAGCGGGTACTGCCCCGGCTGAGCCGCGGCGCGAACCACGGGGTGCTGTGGTTCGGGGTGGCCGCCGCGATGGCCGCGAGCCGCACGCCGCGGGGCCGCCGGGCGGCGGTCCGTGGGCTCGCCTCGCTCGGTCTGGCCTCCCTGTCGATCAACACCGTCGGCAAGGCGTCGGTGCGCCGGGCGCGGCCGGTGCTGGATCCGGTGCCGCTGGTGCGGCGGCTGAAGCAGCAGCCGATCACCACCTCCTTCCCGTCCGGGCACGCCGCGTCCGCCGCGGCCTTCGCGACCGGGGTCGCCCTGGAGTCGCCGGCGTGGGGCGCGGCGGTGGCGCCGGTGGCGTTCTCGGTGGCGGCGTCCCGCGTGTACACGGGGGTGCACTTCCCGAGCGACGTGCTGGCCGGGGCCGCGCTCGGGGCGGGCGCCGCCTTCCTGGTACGGCGTCTGGTGCCGACCCGGGCCCAGGTCCGGGACTCCGCCCGCCCGCGGGCCGCGGCCCCGGCGCTGCCCGAGGGCGACGGCCTGGTGGTGGTCGCCAACCAGGGGTCGGGCACTGCGGACCGGGTGCGCGCGCTGCACGACGCGCTGCCGAAGGCGGAGATCGTCGAGTGCGCGCCGGAGGACGTCGCCGACGAGCTGGAGAAGGCGGCGGCCCGGGCGCGGGTGCTCGGGGTGTGCGGCGGTGACGGCACGGTGAACGCGGCGGCCGGGACCGCCCTGCGGCACGGTCTGCCGCTCGCGGTGCTGCCCGGCGGCACCCTCAACCACTTCGCCTACGACCTGGGCGTGGAGGACGAACGGCAGCTGGCCCGGGCGGTCCGGCACGGCGAGGCGGTCCGGGTGGACGTGGGCCGGTTCGTCTCCGGGGACGCGGAGGGCGTGTTCCTGAACACGCTCAGCCTCGGCGTGTACCCGGAGCTGGTGCGGGCGCGGGACCGCTGGTCGCACCGGATCGGCGGCTGGTCGGCCGGGGTTCTCGGGGCCCTGCGGGTGCTGCGGGCCGGCCGGCATCCGCTGGAGGTGGTGGCGGGCGGTGAACGGCGACCGCTGTGGCTGCTGTTCGTCGGCAACGGCGTCTACCACCGGATGGGTCTGGCCCCGGGCCGCCGGACCGATCTCGCGGACGGTCTGCTGGACGTGCGGGCGGTGCACGGCAGCCGCAGGCCCGCACTGCGGCTGCTCGCGGCGGCGGCCGCCGGCCCGCTGACCCGGTCGCCCGCCCACGCGGCGGTGCAGGTCAACCGGCTGCGGCTGACCGGCATCGCCCCCGGCACCCCGCTGGCCTACGACGGCGAGGTGACGACCGTGTCGGGCGAGGTGCGGCTGGAGAAGCTGCCCGAGGCCCTGACGGTGTACCGCCCGCTGGACGCCTGCGCCTGATGGCCCGTCAGACCACATGGTGAAACCGGTATCTCATCATTCGGCCGGCGGGCGTACCGTGAGGCGGACCGGTGGACGGGCCGTCCGGTCCGCCGACGAGGGGTGAAGGGGCACGGCCATGCCGAAGGCGCAGGAGACCGCCGTCTACACGCACGGGCACCACGAGTCGGTGCTGCGTTCGCACACCTGGCGGACCGCCGCCAACTCCGCGGCCTATCTGCTCGGCGTGCTCGAGCCCCACATGCGCGTCCTGGACATCGGCTGCGGCCCCGGCACCATCACCGCCGACCTGGCGGAACTGGTCCCGGACGGCCATGTCACCGGCGTCGACCACGCCCCCGGCGTCCTGGCACAGGCCCGGGCCACCGCCGCCGCCCGCGGCCTGACGAACGTGGACTTCGCGGTGGCCGACGTGCACGCCCTGGACCATCCGGACGACACGTTCTGCGTGGTCCACGCCCACCAGGTGCTCCAGCACGTGGGTGACCCGGTGCAGGCGCTGCGCGAGATGCACCGGGTGACGCGGCCGGGCGGGTTCATCGCCGTACGCGACGCGGACTACGGGGCCATGACCTGGTATCCGGCACTGCCCGGCCTGGACGACTGGCTGGACCTGTACGAGCGGGTGGCCCGCGCCAACGGCGGCGAACCCGACGCCGGGCGCCGGCTGACCGCCTGGGCGCGGGCCGCCGGGCTGCGGGACGTCACGGCCACCTCCAGCACCTGGACGTTCGCCACACCCGACGAGCGGGCCTGGTGGAGCGGCCTGTGGGCGGACCGCACCCTCGCCTCCGCCTACGCCGACCGGGTGCGGGAGGGTGGTCACGCGACGGCCGAGCGGCTCCGCGCGGTCTCGGAGGCCTGGCGGGACTGGGGCCGGCGGGAGGACGGCTGGTTCGCGGTCCTGCACGGGGAGATTCTGTGCCGGAAGGAAGCCTGATCCGCGCACCGCGGGAAACCCGGCGCGCAGGAGGTGCTCACTATGGTCCCCATCCTGCTCGTACTGCTTCTGGTACTGCTTCTGTTCGGTGCCGGATTCGCGCTGAAGATCCTGTGGTGGGTCGCCCTGGTGGTGCTGATCATCTGGCTGCTGGGGTTCCTGTTCCGCGGCACGGGCGCGGGCGGCGGCCGGGGCCGCTGGTACCGGTGGTGACGCCGGCCGGCGGCCGGTGAGTCACTCGCGGGGAAGCAGCGGCCCGAGCGGCCCGAGGTCCAGGTTGAGATCCTCGGGCCGCAGGCCGTAGCGGTTGCGCAGCTCGGCCATCCGGTCCTCCAGCAGCATCAGGGTGAGCCCGATCCGCTCCTCCTGCTCCTCGGTCAGGTCCCCGGTGTCGAAGCGGCGCACGGCCTGGCGCTCCATGAGCTGGCGCAGCAGCTCGACCACGGTGAGCACGAGTTTCACCAGGTCGCGCTCGACGGTGTCGGGTTCCAGGTCGAGCCGCTTGCGCCGCGGGCCCTCGGCCGGGCTCTCGGTCATGTGAGTTCCTCGAAGGGCGACGGGACCTGCTCGTTCACGGAGCTGATCAGGGCGTTGAGGTCGATGCGGACCAGATCGACGTCCGCGATGCGCAGCGTGATGTCGCCGGTGAGGACGACCCCGCCGGCCAGCAGCCGGTCCAGGAGGTCGACCAGGGCGATCTCGCGGCGTTCGACTACGGTCACCGCACCTCCTCCGCCGCCACGTCCTCCGCCGCCACGTCGTCCGAGGAGAACGAGTACGCGGCCCAGGGACCGGTGAGCTCCACCCGGATCCCGGGCTCCTCGTCCTTCGTACGGTCGACCAGTTCCACGAATTCCTCGGAATGCGCGCGCGGCACCAGATAGGCCGCGTTGAGCACATTGCGCCCCGTGGCGCCGGAGAGCGCCGCGTTCTGCGGGGGGTGCAGCCGGTGGTCCTCTGCGGGGCCCGACAGACGCTCGTGCAGGGACCGCGCGAACGCCTCCGCCCGCTGCCACCTGTCCTCCTGCGCGTGGCTCTGCTCGCGCCGGCGGCGCAGGTAGTCCCGTCCGCTCGCGGGCTTCGCCGCGGCGGCGGGAGCCGGCCCGGCCGCCGGCTCCTCCTCCAGGTACACCTTCACCCCCCACTCGACCCGGCCGTCCAGGCGGTCGAGCAGGCGCCGGAAGCTGTCCTCCCGGGTCTCGATCATGGTGCGCAGGGCGCTGTCGTCCCGGAAGACGGTCGCGAGCCGCAGCGGCAGCGGAGTGGTGACCGTGGTGAGCGCGTCGATCACGCCCTGGTGGGCACGGGCGGTCGCGGACAGCCAGTCCAGGTCCTCCAGGCGGGCCTTCAGCGCCTCCTCGGAGAAGTCGGCCTCCGGGACCGTACTGACGACCGCGACCAGGCCGTGATGGCGCACCAGGGCCGGCGGGGCGCCCCCGATGCCCGTCAGCTGGGCCTGTAGGGGCGTCCCGAAGGGGCGGCAGACGGCGTAGACGTACCGCAGTCCGGTCATGGGGCCTCCTTCGGTGCGCGGCCCGACTCCAGCTCCTCCAGCCGGGCAAGGCGTTCTCTCAGCTCGGCGTTCTCCCGGGCCAGCTCGTCCCGGCGGGCACCGGAGGAGAGAGCCGGATCCGTCTCCCACCAGTCGATGCCCATTTCCTTCGCCTTGTCCACCGAGGCGACGATGAGCCGCAGCTTGATGGTGAGCAGCTCTATGTCGAGCAGGTTGATCCTGATGTCACCCGCGATGACGATCCCCTTGTCGAGCACGCGCTCGAGGATGTCGGCGAGGTTGGCCCCCGAGCCCTGACCGTAGGGCTCGGGGAAGCGGCCGGGCATCGTCATCGACGGCCCCGGCTCTCGGCGTACTCAGGTTCCTCTTCCTCTTCGTCCGCTTCTTCCTCGTCCTCGTACGCGTCCTCCGCGGGCTCCTCCTCGTCCTCGTCGGCCTCCTCCTCGTCGGCCTCCTCGTCCTCGTACGGGCCCTCTTCCTCGTCCTCGTACGCCTCGGGCTCGTCCTCGTCCTCGTAGCCCTCCTCGTCGCCCTCCTCGGCCTCGTCGTCCTCCGCCTCGGCCTCGGGCTCGCCGGAGTCCTCGGTGTCCTCGGTGTCCTCGTCGTTCTCGGACTGCTCGGACTCCTCCTCCGCGACGGCGTCCTCGTGGCTCTTGACCACCTCGCCGTCGCGTATCTCGCCGCGCCAGCCGTCCTCCGCCTCGCCCTTGATGGTGATGAACCGGGCGAAGTTCTTCAGGTCCAGCCGGGCCCGGCGGCCCTGGGCGCGCCAGATGTTGCCGGTCTTCTCGAAGAGGCCGACCGGGTAGTACTCCATGACCAGCAGCACCCGGGTGAGGTTCTCCTCCAGCCGGTGGAAGGAGACCACGCCCTTGGTGGTGCCCTTGGCGCCTTCCGACGTCCACTGGATGCGGTAGTCCGGCACCTGCTCGGTCGTCTTCGCCTTCCAGCTGCGAGTGGACCAGAACACCTTGGCCTGCCAGTCGGACTGGGTGTCGTCGGAGCGGCCCGCGCTCTTGACGCCCTTGGCGAAGGTGGAGAAATCCTGGTACTGGGTCCACTGGTCGTAGGCGGTGCGCAGCGGCACGCCGACATCGATGGACTCCATGATGACGACCGGCTTCTTGCCCGCGCCGCCCTTCTTGCCCTTGCCGCCCCCCAGGTTCTTGACGGCGTCCATCACGTTCTCCTTGACGCGGGAGGCGCCCACCTCCAGCACCGAGCGCACGGGCCCCTTGCCCTCCGCGAGCTTGCGCCCGCCCTCGAGGGCCATCTTGGCGAAGCCCGGGCTGTTGCCCTCGGCGATGTCGTTGAGCTTGCCGGTGGTCTCACCGAGCTTGCGGCCGAGGCCGCTCAGCAGCCGGGTGGCCTGTGCGGACAGAAACTCCTGGGCCTCCTCCTTCAGCCGGTCGGCGGCCTCGCTGTGGGCGAGGGCGCTCAGCGGGTTGTCCTTGGCCGCGGAGGTGGCCGATCCGACGTTCTCCGTCATCGGTCATCGCCACCCTTCGAACGCCGGGAGGTCGCGCGCCGGGTGGTACGGCCGGCCGAACCCGTCTTCTTCGCGGCCGTCCTGCCGGCCGTGCCTGTCTTCTTGGCCGCCGTCTTCTTCGCGGGAGCCGTCTTCCTGGCCGGGGCGGTCTTCTTGGCCGCGGCCTTCTTGGCGGGGGCCTTCTTGGCCGGAGCCTTCTTGGCGGGAGCCTTCCCGGAAGGGGCCTTCTTCGCGGGAGTCCTCCCGGCAGGGGCCTTCCTCGCGGGAGCCTTCTTCGCCGGCTTCTCCTCCGGCTCCTCCTCCTCGTCCGGCTCCTCTTCCTCTTCCTCCTCTTCCTCGGGCTCCTCCTCTTCCTCCTCTTCCTCTTCCTCGGGCTGCTCCTCCTCTTCCTCCTCCTCGGGCTCCTCCTCGTCCCGCGGCTCGCCCTCGTCCTCCGGCTCCTCGTCCTCGTCCGGCTCTTCCTCCTCGTCCGGCTCCTCGTCCTGCGGCTCGGCGGACTCCTCCGCGGACTCCTCGTAGTCCTCGTCGTCCTCTTCGTCCCGCTCGTCGTCCGCCTTGTCACCGGAGCCGCCCGACGTCACGCCGGACAGCTGGTCGCGGACCTTGGCGGTGCGGCCGTGCAGCCGGTCGGCGAGCGCGTTGATCTGCCGCTCCGCCATCGCCCCGGTGGCCGCCTTGCCGACACCCCGCATGTCCTTGCGCAGCTGGTCCCCGATCTCCTTGAACTGGGGATTCTTCTGGAGCTGCTCGCTCACCACGTCCGCGAGCATCTTCGGACTGAGGTTGAGTTTCTTGCCGGCCACGAACGAACCGACGGCGAGCGCCATCTTCAGTTTCTTCGTGCGTCCGAGCATGTATCCGGCCCCTACGGCGAGGCCCAGTGCCGTTCGGTTCATGTCACGTCCCGTTGCCTGTGGTGTCGCCGGAGCGCGCAGTGGTCTCCAGCCGGTCGAGCAGTTCGTCCTCGCGCCGGTCGAACTCCTCCTCGGTGATCTCCCCCGCCTCCAGCTGTTCCTCGAGGCGGGCGAGCTCGGCCCGTACGGTGGAGGGGTCGTAGTAGATCCGTTCCGCCTCCTGGAGCACCTGCCTGATGGCCCACGCGCTGCCGCGTACGGGCGCGAACGGCAGCATCAGCACCTCACCGATCAGTCCCACGGTGTTCTCCTCTCCGTCCGGGCCGCGAGCGCTACTGCGCTCCGGCGCCCGCGCCGGCCGTGCTGCCGGACGACTGGGCCGGGCCGGGTTCGACGAAGCTGTACGGCGGCAATGGGCCGTTGACCCGCAGCTCCAGGTGGGCGTGGCTCTCGCGGACCTGCTCGACGCCGGCCAGGAAGCGCTCGGCCGAGTCCCGGGCGACCAGGAACGACACGTTCAGCAGCCAGCCGGTGGACTCGGGGCCCACGCTGACCGCGGCGGCGGCCGGTGCCAGCAGGCTCTGCACCTCGCGCGCGTCCACGGCCTCCTTGGCCTTGACGGCGGACGCCACCATCTCGCCGAGGCGGATCTTGTCGTCGTAGCTGCCGCCACCGGACCGGCGGTTGGCCTCCGCGAGGGAGCGCAGCTCCGCGTTCTCGGCCATCACCAGGTGCAGGACGGCCTCCTCGATGTGAGTGGCCTTGACGTTGTACTCGACCTTGCCGTCCAGCTCCCGCAGCCGCTCCTGGTAGTGCTCGGCCCGCGTCCCGAGCACCTGGGTGACGGACTCGTCGTCGTCGGCGACGCTGCCGAAGCGCATGGGCAGGATGCAGCCGCCCGCGCCGGCCTCGGCCAGCACGTTCTGGTGCGCGAGCAGGTCCCTGCGCTTGGGGCGCAGGTCCTCGGGGGCGTCACTGACCACGGCGGTCAGGTCCCCGGCCGTGAGCAGACGCACCGGGCGGGCGGGCTGGCCCACGCCGGTCATGCCCTCGGGCAGCGCGGGGTGGGACCGTGCGGTGATCCCGTAGACGTAGGTGCTCACTCCTGCTCCTCCTTCCGACGCGCCGGGGCCTTACGGGCACGCGGCCGGGACTGGGTCTCCCCATCCGAACGCGCCTGCTTGAAGGCGTCGGATATGGTCTCCGCGGCGCCGGACAGCGCCCCCTTGGACTTGCCGCGGGCGCCGGACTCGGTGACCTCGCCGACGATCTCGGGCAGGCCCGGGCTCTTGTTCGGTCCGGATTCCAGGTCGAGACGGTTGCAGGCCTCGGCGAACCGCAGATAGGTGTCGACGCTGGCCACGACGACCCGGACGTCGATCTTCAGGATCTCGATGCCGACCAGAGAGACGCGGACGAACGCGTCGATCACGAGGCCCCGGTCCAGGACCAGTTCAAGTACGTCGTAGAGGCCGCTGCTGCCGCCTCCACCTCCGCTCTGTTGAGCCGGAACAACAGTCATGCCGGCGATTCCTCCTCGTGTGTATTCGGTCGCTGTCTAGTAGGTCGCGGTGTGCACGGTCGGCCGCGGCCGGTGGCTCACCGGCCGCGCGCGTCGGCCCTGCCGCGTTCGTAACGGCGGACTCGCCGGTACCCGGTGAGCTGGCCCTGCGGGTCCAGTTCGACCTGGTAGCTGCCCATCAGGCTCATCGTGTCGGGGACCCTCGACAGTTCGAGGACCTCGACCTCCAGAGACCACCCGTCCTCCGTCTGCTCGAACGAGGACACCGACTCGGGTTCGAGGCCGGTGAGTTCGGCGAGCTGGGCGCGTGCTTCGCGCAGCACCTGCATGAGGGGCGGGCGGCGGCCACCCGACGCGGGCCTTTCCGTGTTCTCGTGTGACGCCTGCGATTCCTCGGAGTCGTGCCTTTTCCGCGGTTTTTGTGACTGGGATGTGTTCTCTGTGTTCGACATGGCCACCTCTCCCTGCGTGTGGCCGCCACACCACTGGCCAAACCTTCAGGAGCACATGCATGCCACTCGCCCACCGTCGCCCCTGGTCAGGACGGGTACGTGTGTCACCCACGCAGTGCCGCGAGACGGCTCATGGCGGGCTTCAGGGACCGTCCGCGGGCCGGCGCGCCGGCCCATGGGCGGGTGCGCGCCTGGTCCACGGCGTCGGCGAGGGTCCAGCGCCGGGCGTCGGTGCCGGGGTCGTCCACCTGGTCCCAGGTCAGCGGCACCGCGACGGGCGCGCCGGGCAGGGCGCGCACGCTGTAGGGGGCGACGGCGGTCTGGGCGTAGGCGTTGCGCTGCACGTCGAGGTAGAGGCGGTCGCCGCGGTCCTGCTTGCGGGCGGCGGTGGTGAGCCGGTCCGGATGCCGGGAGACGGCGAACTCGGCCACCTCGTGGGCGAATCGGCGCACCTCGTCGAAGTCGTGGCGGCCGTCGAGCGGGATGACGAGGTGCAGTCCGCGCGAGCCGGTGGTCATCGGCGCCGTGGGCAGACCCAGCTCGTCCAGCAGCTCGCGCAGCCGGCCGGCGGCCTCACGGACGGCGGCGAAGTCGTCGCCGGGCGGATCGAGGTCGAAGACCAGGCGGTCGGGGTGGCCGAGGCCGCCGGCGCGGTCGGTCCGCGAGAGCCAGCGGTGCAGGGTCACACAGGCCTGGCCGGCGAGGTGGAGGAGGGTCGCGGTGTCGTCGCAGACGAGGTGGGTGACCGTGCCGCCCTCCTTGGCGACCTCGGCCCGGGTGATCCACTCCGGGTAGTGCTCCGGGGTGTTCTTCTGCACGAACCGGGGCCCGCCGAGGCCGTCCGGACGGCGTTCCAGCATCAGCGGACGGCCCCGCAGGTGCGGCAGCATGTACGGCGCGACGGACCGGTAGTAGTCGGCGAGGTCGCCCTTGGTGTACTCCTTCGCACCTCCGCCGCCGGGGAAGAGGACCTTCCCCGGCCGCCGGATCTCCACCGTGCGGCGGCCCGCCCGCAACCTCAGCGCGCCGCCGTCGCTCATCGCACGACCGCCTCCTCGACCAGCATCCTGGCGGCGGCCACGATGCTCACGGAGTCGATGCCGGCCGCGTGCAGTTGCTCGTCGGGGGCGGCGGAGCCCGGCATGGTGCGCACCGCCAGGCGGACCAGGCGGGGCACGGGCCGGCCGTCGCCGAACGCCTCCGCGACGGCGTCACCGAGGCCGCCTTCCGCGTGGTGGTCCTCGACGGTGAGCAGGCAACCGGTCTCCTCGGCGGCCCGGCGCAGTGTCTCGGCGTCGACCGGCTTGACCGAGTACAGGTCGATGACCCGGACCGGGATGCCGTCCTCGGCGAGCCGGTCGGCGGCGGCCAGCGCCTCGGGCACGGTGACCCCGGCCGCGACGACGGTCAGCCGGTCCTCCTCGCTGGTGCGCAGCGTCTTGCTGCCGCCCACGGGGAACTCCTCGTCGGGCCCGTAGATCACCGGGGACTTGCCGCGGGAGGTGCGCAGATAGCGGATGCCGTCGAGACCGGCCATGGTGGCGACCAGCTTCGCGGTCTGGTTGCCGTCGCAGGGGTAGAGCACGGTCGAGCCGTACACGGACCGGAACATGGCCAGATCCTCCAGGCCCATCTGCGAGGGCCCGTCCTGCCCGATCGAGACACCCGCGTGCGAGCCGACCAGGTTGATCCCGGAGCCGCTGATGGCCGCCATGCGCACGAAGTCGTAGGCGCGGGAGAAGAAGGCGGCGAACGTCGAGGCGTACGGCACCCAGCCCCGCGCGGCCATGCCCACGGCCGACGCGACGAGCTGCTGCTCGGCGATGTAGCACTCGAAGAACCGGTCGGGGTGGGCCTTGCCGAACTCCTCGGTGCGGGTGGAGTCGCCGACCTCGCCGTCCAGGGCGACGACGTCGCCGCGGGCCGCGCCGAGTGCGGTGAGGGCCTTGCCGAAGGCGTCCCGGGTGGCGACCTCCTCCCCCAGGTCGAAGGACGGCAGTTCGAGCGCCTCGGTGGTGACCGGGCGCGGCGCGGCGGCGGCCTGCGGCTCGCTGACCCGGAGGTGCAGCTCGCGCGGCCCGCCGAGTTCGGCGATGGCGTCCTCGGCCTCGGGCAGCGGCTTGCCGTGCAGGCCCTCGCGGTCCTGGACGGCGGCGACGCCCTTGCCCTTGAGGGTGCGGGCGAGGATCACGGTGGGCTGCCCGGTCGTGGACAGCGCCTCGCCGTACGCCCGGTCGATCTTGTCGACGTCGTGCCCGTCGATCTCGATGGTGTGCCAGCCGAACGCCTGGAAGCGGCGGGCGTAGGCGTCCAGGTCGTGGCCGTGCCGGGTGGGGCCGCGCTGCCCCAGCCGGTTGACGTCCACGATCGCGATCAGGTTGTCGAGGTTCTCGAAGCCGGCGTGTTCGGCGGCCTCCCACACCGAGCCCTCCGCGAGCTCGCTGTCACCGCACAGCACCCAGACCCGGTAGTCGGTGCGGTCCAGCCGCTTGCCGGCGAGGGCGATGCCGACCCCGACCGGCAGGCCCTGGCCGAGGGAGCCGGTGGCCGTCTCGACCCAGGGCAGCCGCCGCGGCGTCGGATGGCCCTCCAGCCGGCTGCCGAGCTTGCGGAAGGTGACGAGTTCGCCGTCCTCGATGGCGCCGGCCGCCTTGTACGCGGCGTACAGCAGGGGCGAGGCGTGTCCTTTGGAGAGCACGAAGCGGTCGTTCGCGGGGTGCTCGGGGCGTTCGAAGTCGTAGCGCAGATGGTTCGCGAGCAGGACGGCCACCAGATCGGCGGCGGACATCGAGGACGTGGGATGCCCGGATCCCGCTGCGGCGGACGCCCGCACGCTGTCCACACGCAGTTGCTGTCCCAGTTCGGCCAGTTCGGCGGTCTTCATGAGTCTCCTTGGTCTCGGCGTACGACGTACGGCGTTCTGCGTACGGCGTTACGCGTACGGCGTGCTGCGTGCTGCGTTCAGTCGGGCGGGGTCGCGCGGTCCGCGGGGTCGGGGGTGTCACCGGTGTCACAGGTCCCGGGCGTGTCGGTGCGCCTGACGGGGCCGGGGGCCGGACGCTCCGGGCCGGCCTTGGCGGGCTCGCCGCCGGGCTGGTTCCTGGCGGGCTCGCCGCCCGGCTGGCTGCGCGCGGGCTCCCCGCCGGGCTGGTTCCTGGCGGGCTCGCCGCCCGGCTGGTTGCGTGCGGGCTCCGCGCCGCGCCGGTCCTCCTCGTGCGGGGCGTGGGTCCGGCCGGTCTCGCGCGTCATGGTTCGCCTCCCGGGTGTGCGGACGACCGTTGCGGGCCGCCACGTGGCCGCGCCGCTGACGGTGGGGCCGGGTCCGGGGAACCGGTCGGGCCCGTGCGAGCCCGCCGGACGCCCTGGCGCGGCGGGACGGCGTCCGGCACCCGGCCGATGGCGTCCCCGCACGCGTTCGCGTGCGGGGACGCCATCGGGGGTGTGCTCCTCCGAGGACTTCCGCGTAACCGGGGCCGGGGCACCCAAACGCCGGGCGGGTCACCCGTACGCCGGGCGCGCGGGCCGCGGCGGCGTTTCGCCGGTGCCGCTCCCGGTTACCCGGCCCGGGACCGACTCCCACCGCATCCCGAGCCGCCCGCGCGGAGGTACCCCCATGCCCGAGTACGGCTATTTCCTGGCGTGCGAGGAACACGATCCCGCCGCCCTCGTCGAACAGGCCCGGATGGCCGAGCAGGCCGGCTTCCAAGCCCTGTGGATCTCCGATCACTACCATCCGTGGAACGACGCCCAGGGGCAGAGCCCGTTCGTGTGGTCGGTGATCGGCGCGCTCTCCCAGGCGGTGTCGCTGCCCATCGAGACGGCCGTGACCTGCCCGACCGTACGGATGCATCCCGCGGTGGTGGCGCAGGCCGCGGCGACGAGCGCGGTGATGACCGAGGGGCGCTTCCGGCTCGGCGTCGGCACCGGCGAGGCGCTGAACGAGCACATCCTCGGCGACGCCTGGCCGCCGCTGCACGTGCGCCTGGAGATGCTGGAGGAGTCGATCCAGGTGATGCGCCGGCTGTTCACCGGCGAGGAGGTCAACCATCACGGCACCCACTACACGGTGGAGAACGCGCGTCTCTACACCGTCCCCGACGAGCCGGTCCCGATCGACATCTCCGGCTTCGGCCCGAAGGCGACCGCGCTGGCCGCCCGCGTGGGCGACGGCTACATCACGATGATGCCGGAGGAGGAGATGGTCACCCGGTACCGCAAGGGCGGCGGCGGGACCGGTCTCGTCAGCGGCGGCACCAAGGTCTGCTACGGCACCGACCGCGACAGTTGCGTCCGTACGGTGCACGGGCTCTGGTACAACGAGCTGCTGCCCGGCGAGATGGGCCAGGTGCTGCCCTCCCCGCGCCACTTCGAGCAGCTGCACGAGCTGGTCACCGAGGAGATGGTGCGGGAGAAGGTGGTGTGCGGGGACGACGCCGACCAGCACGCCGCCGCGCTGCGGGCGTTCGCCGACGCCGGCTTCGACCGGGTGTACGTGAACCAGATCGGACCCGATCAGCGGGGGTTCTTCGACTTCTACCGCACGAAGGTGCTGCCGCGGCTCGACCGGGACTGAGCGCCGGTACCGGGTGCCGTCACGGCCTCCGGCCGCCCCGGCCTCCGCGGGACGGAGCGCCGGGGCAGGGCCGGGAACGGTTCACGCCCGGTGGTGCGGGGTGTCGGGGTCGGTCGGGGGCTGCGGCGGCGCCGGCGGGTACGGCATGCCGCCCAGGCCACCGGGCGGGGCGCCCGGCGCGGTGCCGCCGACGACCCGGTGCGGGGCGTGCGGGGCGTCGCTCCCGTGACCGTGGCCGGGACGGGCGGCGCCGCGCAGCACGTACGCCACCACGGCCAGCAGTGCGGCGGTGATCAGCGCGGCGGCCCAGCCGGGCAGTCCGGTCGCCAGGGCCAGGCCCACGGCGAGGGCCACGGCACCGCCCGCGTACAGGGCGGCGGCACCCGACGCGGCGTAGAGCATGGCGGTCCGCCGCTGCTTGCGGCTCTGCTCGCGCAGTTCGTCCCGTACCGTCTCGCGTGCCACCTGTGCCAGTTCTTCGACAAGGTGCTTGTCCAGATGTTCCAGGTGATCGATGCGGTCCATACCCTGCGGGTACCCGCTGCGCACAGCCGGTAACGCCGTGGCCCTGCGCGGCCCGGACAGCCCCAACTAGGCTCTGCCGTATGGAGATTCTGGGCGCCTCGCTGCGCATCTGCGTCGACGACCTCGAAGCCGCCGTCCCCTTCTACGAGCGCCTGGCCGGCGGCAGGGCGCAGCGCTTCCGGCGCGGTGCGGTCGAGGTCGCCGCGGTCGGCTCCTTCCTGCTGATGAGCGGCCCGGAGACGGAGCTGGAGATCCTGCGGAAGGTGTCGGCGACGATCGCCGTACGGGACGTGGACGAGGCGCACCGGCTGCTGGCCGAGCTGGGTGCCCGGGTCGTCGCCGGGCCGGTGCCGACGCCGGGGGGCCGCAATCTGCTGGCCGTGCATCCGGACGGGTCGGTCTTCGAGTACGTGGACCGGCGCGGCTGATCCCCCGGGGACCGCGGCCCGGTCCCGGCCCGCGGTTCCCGGTCCGTACGTCAGCCGGAGACGCGCATCTCCGCGGTGAGCGCCCAGCGTTCGTGGTCGCGCCAGGCTCCGTCGACGTGGATCATGTTCGGGGAGAAGCCCTCCAGGCGGAAGCCCGCTCCCCGGGCGAGGGCGATGGAGGCGGTGTTCCCGGGCTGGACGTTGATCTCCAGCCGGTGCAGGCCCAGAGGTCCGAACGCGTACCCGAGCACCAGCTCCAGGCCCTCGCGCATCAGGCCGCGCCCGGCCGCGTGCGCGAAGGCGCCGTAACCGAGGGCGCCGGACCGGAAGCCGCCCCGGACGATGTTGTTGATGTTGATGAACCCGGCGATGGAGCCGCCGTCCTTCTCGCACACCAGGAAGCCGGCCCGGTCCGGGTCCTCGATCAGCCGGCCGGCGTAGTCGGCGTACGCCTCGTCGGTGTCCGGCGGGAACAACCACGGCCGGTGCAGGTCTTTGCTCTCCCGGGCCCGTGCGGTGAACTCGGGGCCGTCCGCGAGGGTGAAACCGCGGAGCGCGACGCGGGGGCCTTCGGGGAGGCGCGGGGGCGGAGTGTGCGGCATCCGGCCAGCTTAGGGTGTCACTGGCCGCGGCGTCGCATGAGATAGGCCCCGCACAGCCCGCCGATGAGCGCGGTGGCCAGCAGGGCCGTCCACAGGGGCAGGGTGACCTCGGGCCCGAACAGCCGGATGCGGGTGGTGCCGGTGTTCTCGAAGACGAAGACCAGGGCGAGGACGGCCAGCGCCAGGACGGTCATGCGGGCGGGCGTGGTCAGTTCGCTCCGGCCGTCGCTCTCCTCGGTGTTCCGGCTCATGCGACCAGGGTGGAACCCGGGACGCCGGTCCGCACGGCGGGCGCCGCCGTCCGGGTGAGCCGTCCGCCCGGCGGCCGGGCGGGCGGCCGTCAGCGCAGCGCCGGTTCGTCCAGGGTCAACGTGCCGGTGTCCGCGTCCAGTTCGGCGGTTGCACCGAACGGGATCGTCAATGCGCCCGCGCAGTGGCCGAATCCGACGTTCTCCGCGACCGGGACGCCCAGCCCGCCGAGCCGGTCGGCCAGCAGGGGCCGCAGCCGGGCCTCGTCGGCGCAGCCCTCCCACGAGCCGAGCAGCACGCCCCGGACCCCCTCCAGCCAGCCGGCACGCAGGAGTTGGGTCAGATAGCGGTCCAGCCGGTACGTCTCCTCGCCCACGTCCTCCAGGCAGAGCAGTCCGCCGCGCGCCGAGGGCCGGGCGTGCGGGGTGCCGAGTTCCGCGGCGAGCAGGCACAGACAGCCGCCGAGGGTGACACCGCGCGCCCGGCCGGGCACGAGGGCCGTACCGCCGGAGGCGATCACACGGACCGTCTCGGGCGCGAAGAGCGTGGCCCGCAGATGCTCCTGCGCCCGCGCGTTCTTCACGAAGTCGACGCCGGCCGCCATCGGCCCGTGCAGCGTGGCCAGGCCCAGGCGGACGGCGAAGGCCTCGTGCAGCGCGGTGACGTCGCTGAACCCGACGAGGATCTTCGGGCCGGCCGCCCGCATCGCCTCCCAGTCGAGCAGGTCGATCACGCGCTGTGCGCCGTAGCCGCCCCGGGCGCACAGCACCGCGTCCACGGCCGGGTCGCACCAGGCGTTCTGGAGGTCGGCGGCGCGGTCGGCGTCCGTACCGGCGAGGTAGCCCAACTCCGGCTGCCGGTCCAGGACATGGGGGCCGGCCACCGGATCGAGGTCCCAGCCGCGCAGCACGTCGAGCCCCGCCCAGAGCCGTTCCTCGGGCACCGGCCCGCTGGGGGCGACGACGGCCACCCGGGCGCCCGGTGCCAGCCGGCGGGGTCGGACGAGGCCGTTCACGGGGCCAGCTCCACGTTGGGCACCGGCGGTGCCGGACGCAGCTTGAACACCTGGGCGTACAGGGACAGTTCTGCCTCCAGGGCACGGATCATCGTCTCGGCCCGCCGGAACCCGTGTCCCTCCCCCTCGAAGGCGAGGTAGGCGTGCGGCACGCCCCGGCCGGCGATCCGGGCGAGGAAGCGTTCGCACTGGGCGGGCGGGCAGATGACGTCGTCCAGGCCCTGGAGCAGCAGGAAGGGCACGCTGAGCCGGTCGGCGTGGGCGATCGGGGAGCGCTCGGCGTAGCGGGCCGGCACCTCGGCGAGCGGGCCGATCAGGGTCTCCAGGTAGCGGGATTCGAAGTCGTGGGTCTCCCCCGGGCCCCAGGTGGTGAGGTCGAGCACGGGATACAGGACGGTGCCGCAGGCGTAGACGTCGGTCTTGGTCAGGGAGGCGGCGGCGGTCCAGCCGCCGGCGCTGCCGCCCCGGATCGCGAGCCGGGCGGGGTCGGCGATGCCCTCGTCGGCGAGGGCGCGGGCGACGGCCGCGCAGTCCTCGACGTCGACCACGCCCCACTGCTCGCGCAGCCGCTCGCGGTAGGCCCGCCCGTATCCGGTGGAGCCGCCGTAGTTGACCTCGGCGACGCCGATGCCGCGTGAGGTGAAGTAGGCGATCGAGAGATTCAGCACCAGGGGTGTCCGGCCGGTGGGACCGCCGTGCGCCCAGATGACGTACGGCGGCAGCTCACCGTCGGGCGCGGTCCGACGGGGGTGGTGCGGCGGGTGGATGTGGGCGTGCACCTCGCGGCCGCCCGGGCCGGTGAAGGCGCGCTGCCGCGGTCGCGGGTAGTACGCCGGGTCGACGGGGTCCCGGTGCCGGGCGCCGACGGCGCGGGCGCGGCCGGTGACGGTGTCCAGCTCGATCACCTCGTAGGCGGTGTGCGGGCCGGCGCCGACCGCGATGACGCGCCCGCCGTGGGTGGCGAGGGTGGCGGTGTACTCCGTCCAGGGTCCGGCGGCGTCGACGATCTCACCGGACTCCGGGTCCAGTATGCCGAGGACGGCCGGCCCCCGGCCGTGCACCACCGCCAGCAGGCCGTTGTCGAGCGGCGCGAACCAGCGCAGCCCGAGCTGCCACAGCGGTCCGCCGAACTCCTCCTCGCGCGGGCACAGCGGGGTGCCGTCGCGGTAGAGGTTCCACCAGCCGCCGCGGTCGCTCGTGTACAGCAGCCTGCCGTCCGGGGCCCACTCGGCCTGGGCGACGGCCTCCTCGGGTCCGCCGGCGACCGTCCGCGCGTTCTCCAGCCGGCCGTCCTCCCGCACGTCGGCGACCAGCAGTTCCGTCCCGTCCCACGGCATCCGCGGATGGTCCCAGCCCAGCCAGGCGGCCCGCCGGCCGTCGGGTGAGAGCCGGGCGCCGGTGACGAACCGGTGCCGGGCGGGGACGAGTTCGCGGACGGCGCCGCGGTCACCGGCGGCCGAGCCGTCCAGCGGGACGGCGGCCAGGACCCGCCGTACGTCGTCGGGGCCGTCGCCGGTGAACTCCTCCAGCACGCCCCACACCTCACCGCGCGCGAGGTCCACCCGGGGCTCGGCCCAGCGCAGCCCGCCGGCCACCGGGGAGGAGGGGGTGAGCGGGCGGGGCTCGCCACCGGGCTCGAACCGGTACAGCCGCTGGTCGGCGAGGTGCACGAAGACGATCAGCGGCCGCCCGTCCCGTTCGGTCCCGGCCCAGGGCCGGCCGCCGTACTCGATGACCCGGCTGCGCACGTTCCACGGCGCGGGCAGCACCGACTCCTCGACGCCGTCGGCCCGGCGCCGGACCAGGGTCCGCCGGCCGCCCTCGGCGGGCCGGGGCTCGGTCCACCAGGTCTCGTCCCCGACGATGCCCACCCAGTCCGGCCGTCCGTCGTGCGCGGCGGCGAGCGCGGCGTCGACGGGCGACGGCCACGATCCGTACGGCGCCTCGTGCATCGTGTCCTCCATCGGTCACGCCGTCCGCAGGAAGCGGTCCAGGACACGGACACCGAAGTGCAGCGCCTCGACGGGCACCCGCTCGTCCACACCGTGGAACAGCGCCTGGTAGTCGAGGTCCGGGGGCAGCTTCAGCGGAGTGAAGCCGTAGCCGGTGACGCCGAGCCGGGAGAACTGCTTGGCGTCCGTGCCACCCGACATGCAGTACGGCACCACGTGCCCGCCGGGTGCGAACTCCTCCACCGCGGCCCGCATCGCGGCGTACACCGGTGTGTCCAGCGGTGCCTGGAGGGCCACCTCCCGGTGGGCGAACTCCCACCGCACGTCCGGGCCCACCAGCTCGTCGATCGTCGCGGCGAACTCCTCCTCGAAGCCCACCAGACAGCGGCCGTCGACGTACGCGACCGCCTCACCGGGGATCACGTTGACCTTGTAACCGGCGTCCAGCATGGTCGGGTTGGCGCTGTTGCGGATGGTCGCCTCGACCAGCCGGGCGGCCGGCCCGAGCTTCTCCAGCAGCCGGTCCACGTCGGTGAAGTCGGCGTCGACGCCGTTCAGTGCGGCGAGCCGGGCCAGGGCGGCCCGCACGGTCGGGGTGAGGCGGATCGGCCACTCGTGCTCGCCGATGCGGGTGACGGCGGCGGCGAGCCGGGTCACCGCGTTCTCCCCGTTCACCTTGGAGCCGTGCCCGGCCCGGCCGCGCGCGGTGAGCTTGAGCCAGCCGGTGCCGCGCTCCCCCGCCGCGATCGGGTAGATCTCCCGGCCGGACCCGTCGTGGAAGGTGAACGCCCCGGACTCGCTGACGCCCTCCGTGCAGCCCTCGAAGAGTTCGGGGTGCCGGTCGGCGAGGAACCCGGAGCCGTCCTCGGCGCTGGCCTCCTCGTCCGCGGTGAACGCGATGACGAGGTCGCGGCGGGGCCGCACGCCCTGCCGGGCCCAGGACCGGACCACGGCGAGGATCATCGCGTCCATGTTCTTCATGTCGACGGCGCCCCGCCCCCACACGACCCCGTCGCGGACCTCGCCGGAGAACGGGTGCACGCTCCAGTCGGCGGCCTCGGCGGGCACCACGTCGAGGTGGCCGTGGACCAGGAGGGCGTCGGCGGACGGGTCGGTGCCCGGGATCCGGGTGACGACGTTGGTGCGGCCCGGGGTGCGTTCCAGCAGCAGGGGTTCCAGGCCGGCCCCGGCCAGCCGTTCGGCGGCGTACTCGGCGGCGGGCCGTTCCCGGCAGTCGCCGCCGCCGCGGTTGGTGGTGTCGATGCGGATCAGGCCGGAGGTGAACTCCACGACCTCGTCCAGGGCCTGCCAATCAGCCATACTGCTCCTCCACGGCGGCGGAGACGATCGTGGTGACCGCCTTGAACGTCCTGATCCCCTCGTACATGGTGGCGCCGGTGTACGCCACCTTCCGCTCACCGGTCCGCGTCACGCCGGGGACGACGGTGGCGGCCGACGCCAGATGCTCGGCGTCGAACTCGACGGCGACCGTGAACGGGCCGGCCTCGGCGGGCTCGTGCCGGACCGCCAGTGCGACGGCCTCCTTGGCCGCCGCGTGGATGTCCGCGGCGGTCCGGGCCGGGGTCCGGCAGACGGCCGCGTACCGCGACACATGGTCCTTGACGGCGACCTTCAATGCCTCCGGCGCGTATCCGAGCGCGTCCTCGCAGGCCACGTCGTCGCCGGTGACGAGGACGACGGGGACGCCGTACTCGGCGACGACGTGCGCGTTGAGCAGGCCCTCACTGGCGCGGACGCCGTTCAGCCAGACGCCGGTGATCTGGTTGGCGAGGTAGGTGTGGGCGAGGACGCCCGACATGCCGGCGCCCGCGTGGTAGCCGACGAACGCGACGCCGTCCACGTCGCCGTGCTGGACGCCCTCCACCATGGACAGCGCCTTGTGCCGGCCGGTGAGCATCTCGACCCGCTCGTCGAGCCGCTCCAGGAGGAGGTTGCGCATGGTCCAGTGGGCCTCGTTGACGAGCACCCGGTCGGCGCCGCCGTCGAAGAATCCTTCAGCGGCGGCGTTCACGTCCGAGGTGAACATCGTCCGGCAGCGCTCCCACTGCGGCGTCCCCGGCAGCACGTCGGCGGGCCAGGTGACCCCGGTGGCCCCCTCCATGTCGGCACTGATGAGGATCTTCATCTCCGTCACGTTACGCGCCGGGCGCCGGTCAGGCTACGACCCGGGCACGCCCACGCGCCTGCCGGAGGGCCACCGGGTGCCGGTCAGGCGCCGGCGAGGACGAACCAGCGGGCGGGCAGGTCGATGCGGGTGCCGTCGGCGAGGTACTCGGTCTGCGGCAGGGCCGTCCCGCCGTCGGCCAGGACGGTCAGGCCGGCCTCGGCGAGCAGGTGCGGGATCTCGTCGTCGTCGGCGTCGGCGGGCTTGAGCCCGTGGTGGAAGACGCGCTGGAGCTTGGGCGGCGGGCCGGCCGGTTCGGACGCCGCACGCCGCAGGACGTCCCGGGAGGCGGAGGTCAGTTCCACCACGAACGCGCGGCCCTCGGTGCCGATGAGCCGGGCGACGGCGGCGGCCACCACGGGGCGGGCGGCCGGCTCGCTCTGGTGGATGACGGCCCGCATGTAGACGTTGGTGTCGCCGAGCCGCTCGTGCAGGGCGCGTACGGCGTCGGTGTCGGTGAGGTCGAGCTGCTGGAACTCGACGTTGCCGGTGTGCGCGGCGCGGCGGGCGTGCTCCACGGCGGCGTGCGAGAGGTCGACGCCGACGGCGTGTGCGAACCGGGTGGCCAGGTAGTGCGTCTGGGTGCCGTTGCCGCAGCCGAGGTCGACGATCGTACGTTTGGCGTCGGCGTACGGCAGGAGCAGCTCGCTGTGCGGCGCGGCGCTGAGGGAGGGGTCGGCGTCCCATATCGCCTCGCCCCGGGCGTCAGAGGTTGCGCTCCAGTAACTTTCCCAGGCGTTGCGGTAGTTGTCCGAGACGTTCATGCGATCTCCCCACGGTTCGGTTCCGTGATCGGAATATCGCGACGGCCCGGAGCGGGGCAAGAGCCGGGAGGCCACCTTCACGAGATGTACGGGCCCGGGCCGTCCCGCGAGGCGCGCGCCTCGCGGGTCACACGGTGCCGGTGAGGGCCTGTTCGAACCAGACGGTCTTGCGGTGGCCGCTGGCGCTGGCGCCCCATTCCCGGGCCAGCCGGCTGACCACGCGCAGCCCGCGGCCGCACTCGTCGTAGGGGCCGGCGCTGATCAGGCCGGGCAGGGCGGGTTCGTCGTCGGTCACCTCGAACAGCAGGGCGTCGGTGCGGACGACCCGCAGCCCGATCAGCGCGCTCCCCGCGTGCCGGACGGCGTTGGTGACGACCTCGCTGACCAGCAGTTCCGCCGTCTCCACGGCGTGCGCCAGGCCCCAGTGCACCAGCCGTTCGCGGACCAGGCGGCGGGCCCGGGCCACCTCGCGCGGGTCGGCGTCGAGCCACCACTCGGCGACGTCGTCGTCGGGGATGCCGTTGAGGCGGGCCATGAGCAGGGCGACGTCGTCCTTGCGTCCGCCGCGCGTGTTGAGGGCGCGGATGATCGTGTCGCAGGCGTCGTCCATGGAGGCGGCGGGGTGCGCGGCGGACTCGCAGAGCGCGGCCAGGCCCTCGCCGATGTCGGAGCCGCGCACCTCGACCAGGCCGTCGGTGCACAGCACCAGCCGGTCGCCGGGCGCGACCTTGACCCGGGACACCTCGAAGGGAACCCCGCCCACGCCGATCGGCGCACCGGTGGGCAGTTCGATGAGCTGGCTGCCGCCGTCCTCGGCACGGACCAGCACCGGTGGGATGTGACCGGCGTTGGCGAGGGTCAACTCGCCCCGGATCGGGTCGTAGACGGCGTACAGGCAGGTGGCGAGGTAGGTGTCGCCGAGCCGGCGGGCCAGGTCGTCGAGATTGCGCAGGAGCTGGGCGGGCGGGGTCTCCATGGCGGCCATGGTCTGGACGGCGGTGCGCAACTGGCCCATCATCGCGGCCGAGTTCAGGCCGTGGCCCATGACGTCGCCGACGACGAGGGCGGTGCGGGAGCCGGGCAGTTTGATGCTGTCGAACCAGTCGCCGCCGATCCGGCCGAGCCGGGCGCCGGGCAGGTAGCGGGTGGCGACGTCGCAGCCGGCCATCCGCGGGGAGACCTGCGGCAGCATGCTGTCCTGGAGGGTGTCGGCGACGTTCTCCTGGTAGGTGTACATGCGGGCGTTGTCGAGCACGAGGCCCGCGCGGGCGGCGAGTTCGGCGCCGGTGGTGCGGTCCATGTCGTCGAACTGCGGCCGGTCGGGGCGGCGCATCAGCACCATGAAGCCGAGGACGACGTTGCGCGCCTTGAGCGGGACGATCAGCAGGGACCGGCCGCCGATGAGCGGCCTGAGGTCACGCTTCTCGAACTCGCCGGCGATGCGCTCGGACAGCTCCTCGGTGACCCGCGGCACGAGCACCGGCTCACCGCTGTCCATGCAGCGGTAGAACGGGGTGTGCTCGGGGAAGGCGAACGCCTCGCCGACCGGCACGGTGTCGTCCCAGCGGCCCGGTTCGTCGTTGTGCTCGACCCAGACGCGGAACATCACGGTGGTGGGGTCCGGCGGCCCGTCCGGGAAGCCCTCGCCGGCCAGCACGGCGGCGCGCAGATGGGTACCGGCGAAGTCCGCGAACCGGGGTACGGCGGCGCTGGTGACCTCGCGGATGGTCTCGCCGAGGTCGAGGGAGGAGCCGATGCGCGAGCTGACCTCGTTGAGGAACTCCAGCCGCTCGCGGACGGCGGCGTACTCCAGGTCCTCCTCGGCGCCGGCCGGGACGCGGGCCACCGGCGCCCGGTCCCGCGGTGCGACGGCTTCGGCGCGGACGCGTCCGGCGCGGCGGGGCACGCCCCAGTACGGGGTGACGGGCACCCGCTCGAACTGGCTGAACTCCAGCACGGGATAGCCGAGTTCGAGGACCTGGGAGACGATGCGGGCGCTGAGTCCCGGGCCCATGCTGGGCAGGATCTCGGGCAGGCGCCGTTCGAGCTCCTCGAAGGCGGGCAGTTCGGTGTGGCGGGCGAAGCCGGGCGAGATGCGCTCGGCCGTCTCGTCGTCGTAACCGCGTTCGTCGCGCAGCCGGGTGGCGTCGGCGGCGAGCACGAGCAACCGGGAGCTGCCCGGCCCGACCAGCGGGTAGGCCCACCACAGCACGTCCAGCCGCTCGCCGTCCGGGTCCTGCCGGGGCGGGACCAGCCGGGCCCGGCCCGCGGTGGCGTAGCCGGTGTGGCCGCCGAGCGAGGTCTCCAGGTCGGGTCCCGGCCCGTCGTACGCCTCGTACGCGTCGGGCAGGGCGCCTGCGAGCGGGTCGCCCGCCTCGTACGCGTCCGGCATCGCGGCGCGCAGGTCGTCCGGCAGGGCGCCGGAGACGGGCAGCAGGTCCGTCACGGGATGTCCGACGGCCTCCTCCCGGCCCACGCCGAACAGGCGCCGTGCGCCGCTGCTCCAGTGGGACACCAGTCCGGCGCGATCGACGACGACCACGGCCAGCGGGATCCGGCCCGCCGCGGCGTCACCGGTGCCGTGCCCGGGGACGGTGTCCCGCTCGCTGCCACGGTCCATGGCCCAGGCCCTCTCTCCCCACGGCTGTACGCAGAACGATCTGTGCCGCCCGCCACCACGGTAGGACGACGGCCGGTCGCGATGTGCGGCAATCCTGGAATTGATATCACCGGATCGCACCGGCGCACGGCCCGCGTCCGCACGCGCGCCCCCCTCAGTCCTCGTGCCCGAGCTGGAGGTCCCGTTCGGTGCGTCCGCCGCCCGCGACCTGCAACACCGTGGCGACCGGCGGGTATCCGGCGGCGATGACGGTGTACTCGCCGGAGGAGAGGTCCACGAACCGGAAGGTTCCGTCGGCTCCGGTGGTGAGGGTGTCGACGACGTTCCCGGCGGCGTCGAGCAGCGTCACGCGTGCGTCCTCCACGGCCCGGCCGCCACTGGCGCGCACGGTGCCCTTCAGCACGGCGCCACCCGCGAGTTCGATGTCCTGCCGGGTCTCGCGGGAGGCCTGCACGGTGACCGGGAGGGCGGCGGGCCGGAAGACGGGGGCGCTGGCGGCGAGGGTGTACTCCCCGGCGACCAGCTCCGTGATCACGTAGCCGCCCTCGCGTCCGCTGCGGGTCGCGGCGACGACCTCGCCGTGCACGTTGGTCAGGGTGACGGTGGCGTCGCGGACGGGGGTGCCGTCGGCGGTCAGCACGCTGCCGGCGAGGCGTCCCGCGCCGCCGAGGACGACGTCGAGTTCGACGGGGCGTTCGCCGACGGTGACGGAGACGGCCTGCGGCTGGTGGCCGCCGGCGGCGGCGATCAGCACGTACGACCCGGAGCCGGGCGTGCCGAGGGCGTACCGCCCGTCGTCGCCGCTGGCGCCCCGCCCGATCTGCCGGCCGGCGACGTCGATGAGGGTGAGGGCGGCACGGGGCACCACGGTGCCGTCGGGGTGCTGCACGGTGCCGCAGACCGGGATGCCGGCGGTGTACGGCGTGCGGGAGGAGGCGGGGGTCCCCGCGCCGGGCGGCTGGTGCCTGGCCTGCGGGACGGGGGCGGTCACGGACCCGGGGTCCGTTCCGGCGGCGTTGTGGGACACCAGTGGTTTCTCCTTGAGGAAGAAGGCGATCAGCAGGCCGAGGACGAGCACCGGCACGAGGTAGAGGAAGATCCGCGGCATCGCGTCGGCGTAGGCGCGGATGTAGGCGTCGCGCAGCGCCGGGGGCAGCGCGTGGACGAGCTGCGGGGTGAGGGAGTCGGCGTCGGGCAGCCCGGTGCCCGCGTGCGGGGGCAGCTGGGCGCGCAGGGCGTCGGTGAGCCGGCCGGCGAAGAGGGTGCCGAAGACGGCGGCGCCGACGCTGCCGCCGATCTGCCGGAAGTAGTTGTTGGCGCTGGTGGCGGTGCCGAGGTCGGCGGGGCGTACGGAGTTCTGCACGGCGAGGACGAGAACGGGCATCACCAGGCCGATGCCGGTGCCGAGGACGGCCATCCAGATGCTGTAGTGCAGCCGGGGCGTGTCGGTCTCCAGCCGGGACAGCAGCCACATGCCGACGGCGGAGACGGCGCTGCCCAGCACGGGGAAGATCCGGTACCGGCCGGTGTGGCTGATGAGCTGTCCGCCGATGACGGAGGCGCCGACGATGCCGGCCATCATGGGCAGCATCAGCAGCCCCGACTCGGTGGCACTGGCCCCGTCGACCATCTGGAGGAAGGTCGGCAGATAGCTGGCCGCGCCGAACAGGGCGACGCCGATCACCAGGCCGACCAGGCCGCTGGTGACGAAGACGGAGTCGCGGAACAGCCGCAGCGGGATGAGGGGTTCGGCGGCGAAGTGCTCGGCGACGAGGAAGAGGGCGGTGGCGGCGAGGGCGCCGGCGCCGAGGCCGAGGATCTGCCGTGAGTCCCAGGCGTACTCGGTGCCGCCCCAGCTGGTGAGCAGGACCAGGCAGGTGGACGCGGTGGCGAGCAGCACGGCGCCGGGCAGGTCGAGGCGGGCGCGGACCCGCGGCCGGGGGAGCCGGAGGACCGCGGTGACGACGGCCAGGGTGACCAGGCCGAAGGGGACGTTGACGTAGAAGCACCAGCGCCAGGAGAGGTGGTCGGTGAAGTAGCCGCCGAGCAGCGGGCCGGCGACGGAGGCGAGGCCGAAGACGGCGCCGATCAGGCCCATGTACCGGCCGCGTTCCCGGGGCGGCACGATGTCGGCGATGATCGCCTGCACGCCGATCATGAGCCCGCCGGCGCCGACGCCCTGGAGTGCGCGGTAGGCGATGAGCTGGTCCATGGTCCCGGCCCGGCCGGCGAGGGCGGAGCCGAGGACGAAGACGGCGATGGCGAACTGGAAGACGCTCTTGCGGCCGACCAGGTCGCCGAGTTTGCCGTAGAGGGGCAGGCCGATGGTGGAGGTGAGCAGGTAGGCGGTGATGGCCCAGGACATCCGGTCCAGGCCGTGCAGTTCGCCGACGATCTTCGGCAGCGCGGTGGCGACGATCATCTGGTCCAGCGCGGCCAGCAGCAGGGCCAGCATCAGCCCCAGGAAGACCAGGCGGACCCGGCGGGGGGCGAGTGCGGCGGGGGGCGGTGGCGGGGCGGCGCTCTCCTCGCCGGCGGCGCTCTCCTCGCCGGCAGCCGGTGCCGCGACCGGCTCGTGCTGCACCAGTGTCGTCCCGCCCACGTACCGCTCCCCTCGTCACGCCTGTCGCATTTCCCGCGTGAGGCGACAACTGCGAACAACTGCGGCGAGTTACGGCACCAACCGGGACCGGGGGGAGATCCACCCGAACCGGTGAAGGGGGTCAACACCCCTTCACCGTCCGGGCCTTGAGGCTACTTCTCGACCTCGGCGGCGAGGTTGGCGAGCAGGGCGTCGTAGATCCGGCCGAGGCCCTTGGGTGCGAAGGTGCGCTCGAAGAAGCCGCCGACTCCGCCGGCGCCCTGCCAGGTGGTGGTGACGACGACCCGGGAGCCGCCCTCGCCTGCCGGGGTGACGCGCCAGGTGGTGACCATGGAGGAGTTGCGGTCCTTCTCGACCAGCTCACCGTCGGTGGGCTCGGTCACGTCCAGGAGGCAGTCGCGCACGCGCTTGCTGGTGGCCTGGAGCTTCCAGTGGACGACGGTGCCCTCGCCGTCGCCTCCCTCGCGCACCTCGTACTCGCTGAAGTGCTCGGGCAGCAGCTTCTGCCGCGTACCGCGGTAGTCGGCGAGGGCGTCGAACACCTTCTCCGCGTCCGCCGCGACGACCCGCTCCGTAGTGGCCTCGACCTGCGCCATTGCTTCCTCCAGGACCTGGTTGCTCGGGGGTGGGGGCAAGCCAACCACCCCGGTACCCGGCCACCCAAATCGGGGTACGCACGATCATGGGAACAGATGTTCTATTGTGTGGCCAGTGCTACCGAGGAGGCGTCATGCGCTGGGAGAACCTCACCGTGGAGTCCGGCCCGCCCGAAGAGCCCGCCGAGCACGGCCGGGCCGCCGACGCGGCACTGTTCGGCGCGGACTCCGTCACGACGCGTACGTTCGACACGCCCGAGTTCCACGGGATCACCTTCCACGAGGTCCGGGCGCGCTCGGTGCTGAACCGGGTGCCGGGCGCCTCGCGCATGCCGTTCGAGTGGACGGTGAACCCCTACCGGGGCTGCACGCACGCGTGCGTCTACTGCTTCGCCCGCCGGACGCACGGCTATCTGGACCTGGACACCGGCATCGGCTTCGACACCCAGATCGTCGTCAAGGTCAACGCGCCCGAGGTGCTGCGCCGCCAGCTCGCCTCCCGCCGCTGGCAGGGCGACCACGTCGCGATGGGCACGAACGTCGACTGCTACCAGCGCGCCGAGGGCCGCTACCGGCTGATGCCGGGCATCATCTCCGCCCTCACCGACCACGCGAACCCGTTCTCCGTCCTCACCAAGGGCACCCTGATCCTGCGCGACCTGGACCTGCTGGTCCGGGCGGCCCAGGTGACGGACGTGGGCATCTCGGTCTCCGTCGGCTTCCTGGACACCGAGCTGTGGCGCACGGTGGAGCCGGGCACGCCCGCGCCCGAACGCCGGCTGGACGTCGTACGGACCCTCGGGGAGCACGGCATCGGCTGCGGCGTGCTGATGGCGCCGGTGATCCCGTTCCTGAGCGACACCCCGGCCCAGCTGCGGGAGACCGTACGGGCGATCGCGGCGGCCGGGGCCACCTCGGTCACGCCCCTGGTGCTGCATCTGCGCCCGGGCGCCCGGGAGTGGTTCGCGGCCTGGCTCGGCCGGCACCATCCGCACCTGGTGGGTCGGTACGAGCGGCTGTACGCCGAAGGGGCCTACGCGCCCCGCTGGTACCAGCGCCGGATCACCCGTCAGGTGCACGAGCTGGCCGAGGAGTACGGCATCGGGCCCACGCGCGCGGGGCAGGTCCGCCGGATCCGCCCGGCGCCCGCACCGCCCCCGGCCGGCCCGGAACCCACCCAGCTCACCCTCATGTGAGCACGTCCGGGGGCGTCAGGGGGATCTCCCGGCCCAATCGGGTCAAGTATCGCCGGAACACGTTCCCGGGGGGCCCGGCGCCGGGACGATGCGGCCAGAACCGTGAGCCTCGCGGTTCGCCGTCACCTCCGTCCCGGGAGGACCCGCATGAGACACCGCGCAGCCGTGCTGTGCGCAGCCGCCGCCATGGTGGCGGGCTCGGTCACCGCCGTTCCCGTCCGGGCGGCCACCACCGCCCCCGTGCCGGAGCTCTCCTGGCACACGTGCGGCACCCGCGACCACCCGAGGCTCCAGTGCGCGTCCCTGAAGGTACCCCTGGACCACGCGGACCCGTCGGGCCGGCAGCTCACCCTCGCCCTGTCCCGCGTCCCGCACACCGCGCGGACCTCCCAGGGCCCCCTGCTGGTCAATCCCGGCGGCCCCGGCGGCAGCGGTCTGACGCTCGCCGGCTTCGTCGCCTCGGCCCTGCCGCGGAGCGTGGCGTCCCGGTACGACGTCATCGGGTTCGACCCGCGCGGGGTCGGCGCCGGCGACCCGGCCCTGACCTGTGCGCCCGGCCACTTCCGGGCGGTGCGCCCGGACACCGTGCCGGCCACGCCCGCGCTGGAACGGGCCGGCCTGGAGCGGGCGCGGTCCTTCGCCGCCGCCTGCGGCCGTGAGTACGCCGGCGTGCTGCCGTACATCGACACCGTGAACAGCGTCCGGGACCTGGACTCCGTCCGGCAGGCCCTGGGCGCGCCGAGGATCAGCTACTTCGGCTACTCGTACGGCACCTACCTCGGCGCGGTCTACGCGAAGCTCTACCCGCGGCGGGTCCACCGGCTGGTGCTGGACTCGGTCGTCGACCCGGCCGGCGTCTGGTACGAGGACAACCTCGGGCAGGACTACGCCTTCGACGGGCGCCACCGCGCGCTCATGGCCTGGATCGCCCGGCACGACGCCGCGTACGGGCTCGGCCGGGACCCCGCCGGGATCGAGGCCGAGTGGTACGCGATGCGGGCCGCGCTGGCGCGGACACCGGCCGGCGGCAAGGTCGGCGCCGCCGAACTGGAGGACACCTTCGTCCCCGGCGGCTACTACGACGGGTACTGGCCCTATCTGGCCGAGGCGTTCGCGGCTACGTCCATCACAAGGACACCGGGCCGCTGGTGGAGGCGTACGAACACTTCGCCGCCGTGGACGCCTCCGGTGACAACGGCTACAGCGTCTACACGTCCGTGCAGTGCCGGGACGCCCCCTGGCCGCGCTCCTGGAACCGGTGGCGCGCCGACACCTGGAGGGTGTACGCGAAGGCGCCCTTCATGGCCTGGAACAACGCCTGGTACAACGCGCCCTGTGCGTTCTGGCCGGTTGCGGCGCGGCAGCCGGTGGACATCAGCAACGGCGAGCTGCCGCCCGCGCTGCTGTTCCAGGCGACCGACGACGCGGCCACCCCGTACTCCGGCGGTGTCACGGTGCACCGGCTGCTGGCCGGCTCCGGCCTGGTGGTCGAGGAGGGCGGCGGCAACCACGGCGTCACGCTGAGCGGCAACGCCTGCCTGGACGGGTACCTGGCCGCGTATCTCGCCGACGGCACGGTGCCGCGCGGCGGCGGGCCGGCCGACGCGGTCTGCGCGAAGTCGCCGGACCCGGAACCGCTCGCCCCGAAGGCGGCGTCGACGCCGTCCCGCGGCGCGGCCCTGCACGGCCTGCTGGGCTTCCGCCGCTAGCGACCGCCGGGCCTCGTCGGGGTGACGGCGGCGTGAGGGGTCACCATGAGGACATGACCGAACCGACCCTTACCGCCGCCCCCGACGGGGCCGCCGAGCCGCTCACGAGCGCCCTGACGGTCCGCGAGATGGCCCTCGCCGACTGCGGCCGCGTCTCCGAGATCCGCGTACGCGGCTGGCAGCACTCCTACCGGGGGCTCCTGCCGGACTCGTACCTCGACGGTCTGGACGTCGCGGCCGACGCCGAGCGGCGCCGGGCCCGGTTCGCCGAGGGGGACGGCTCCGTGGTGAACCTGGTCGCCGAGCGGGACGGCCGGGTGCTGGGGTGGGCGGCGCACGGGCCGTACCGGGACGGCGACGCGCCCGCCCGGGACGCCGAGCTGTACGCGCTCTACGTGGATCCGGCGCACCTCGGCGGCGGGATCGGCCGGGCCCTGCTGGCCGCGTCGGTCGAGCGGTGCCGGGCGTATCCGCGCATGCTCCTGTGGGTGCTCCGGCACAACACCTCGGCCCGCCGCTTCTACGAGCGCGCCGGGTTCCGGCCCGACGGGGCCGAGGAGCCGTTCGAGGTGGACGGCACCGCCGTGCCCGAGGTGCGGTACGCGGCCACCCTGGGCGGCTGACCGGGCGTCACCCCGGTCATCTGCGCTGCTGTTCGGGAATCCTGGCCAGCGCGCGCACCGCCGCCTCGGCGAGCGCCGGATGGGCCAGGGCCTCGGTCAGCACCCGGCGGGCGCGGGCGTCGCCGAGCGTGCCCAGGCCCTCCACACAGGCGAGGGCGACCTTGCGGTAGGGGTCGTGCGGGCGCAGCCGCCGCTCCAGGGTGGTGATCAGCGCGGGCACGGACTCCGGGGCGCGCAGGTCGGCCAGGAGTCGTACCGGGTGCAGGGCGTAGGCGACGCGCAGTTCGTTGGTGGCGAGGGCGGCGGCGGCCCGGGCGGTGCGCGGGTCACCGAGCCGGGCGAGGGCGTGGGCGGCGGAGGCGCAGCGCGGCGGGTCGCGGTGGTTGAGGAGCAGCACGAGGGACTCGAAGGCGCGCCGGTCGCCGGCGAGGCCGAGGCGGAAGGCGGCCAGTTCCCTGGCCCACAGGGGCTGTCCGGGCGCGGTGAGCACCTCGGCCAGTTCGGCGTGGTCCCGCGTGGCCCGCAGGCGGTCGAACGCCGGCGTGCCGCCCGACTCGTACCGTAAGCGCTGGGTGAGCGATCGCAACTCTTCGTCCACGAGGTCCAGCGTAGGCGGGTCGTGGCGGTGGGGGGAGGTACATCACACGGTCGGTTTCTCCCCGGGGGCTGGCGCGCTCGTTACCCGCCGGTTAAGCTCATACGAGCGAGTAACCCTCTCGCTTATCCGCCGACGACGGTCTGGTGACGCGGCCGTCGACGGTGTCGGTTCGGTACGCCATGTGTACCGCAGTACGACACGGCTCCGGGACAGGGCCGGTCGACGTTCCGCCGCTCCGGGCGTGTGCACGCCCGCGGCACCGGCAGCACCGGGCGTGTGCGCTCGCAGCCCGGAAACACCCGCACTCCTCTTCGCACCGCGGTGCGCCCTTCCGGCGCACCCGGCGCGCTCCTCGTCGTCACCCCTCATTCCTGGAGTCCCGCGATGGCCACTCCCCTGTCCCCCCAGCCCGGCACCCCCATGTCCCCGTTCCGGACGGTCGCCGTCGTCGGCCTCGGCACCATGGGCACCGGCATCGCCGAGGTCCTCGCCAAGGCCGGCCGCGAGGTGATCGGCATCGACATCAGCGAGGCCCGGACCGCCCGGGCCCTGGCCGCCCTGGAGGCCGCCACCGACCGGGCCGTGGCCCGCGGCCGGCTCACCGCCCAGGAGCGCGCCGACGCCCTGGCCCGGGTGCGCACCGCCACCGACCTCGGCGCGGCGGCCGACGCCGACCTCGTCATCGAGGTGGCCCCGGAGTCGTACGAGATCAAGCAGCAGATCTTCGGCGAACTGGACGGCATCGTCCGCCCGGAGACGATCATCGCGACCGGGACGAACGCGCTGTCCGTGACCCGGCTGGCCGCCGGCTCCGCCCGCCCGGAGCGCGTGCTCGGCTTGCACTTCTTCAACCCGGCCCCGGCGATGCGGCTGGTGGAGGTCGTCTCCTCGGTGCTCACCGCGCCGCAGGCCGTCGCCGCCGTCACCGACTTCGCGATCGAGCTGGGCAAGGAGCCGGTCGCGGTCGGCGACCGCCCCGGTTTCGTCGCGGACGGGCTGCTCTTCGGCTACCTCAACCAGGCCGCCGCGATGTACGAGGCGAAGTACGCCTCCCGTGAGGACATCGACGCCGCCATGCGGCTGGGCTGCGGCCTGCCGATGGGACCCCTCGCACTGCTGGACCTGATCGGCGTCGACACCGCGCGGACGGTCCTGGAAGCCATGTACGCCGAGTCCCGGGACCGGCTGCACGCCCCCGCTCCCATCCTCAAGCAGCTCAGCGAGGCGGGTCTGACCGGCCGCAAGTCCGGGCGCGGGTTCTACACCTACGAGGCGCCGGGCAGCGCGACGGTGGTGCCGGACGCGACGAGCCCGGCCGGCGACGGCGCGCCCGCCGCGGGCCGTACGGTCCGCTCCGTCGGTGTCGCGGGCTCCGGCACCATGGCGTCCGGCATCGCCGAGGTGTTCGCCAAGGCGGGTTACGACGTCGTCCTGGCCGCCCGCAGCGAGGAGAAGGCCCAGACCGCCAAGGCGCGGATCGGCAAGTCGCTGGCCCGCTCCGTCGACAAGGGCCGGCTGACCGCGGAGGCCGCCGCGCAGGTCCTGGACCGGATCACCCCGGCGGGCTCCTACGACGCCTTCGCCGACGTCGACCTGGCCGTCGAGGCGGTCGCGGAGGACCTGGAGGTCAAGCGGCAGCTGTTCGGGACGCTGGACAAGGTGTGCAAGCCGGGCGCGGTCCTGGCCACCACCACCTCCTCGCTGCCCGTCGTCGCCTGCGCCCGCGCCACCTCGCGCCCGCAGGACGTGATCGGCATGCACTTCTTCAACCCGGCGCCGGCCATGAAGCTGGTCGAGGTCGTGCGGACGGTGCTGACCGCGGACGACGTGCACGCGACGGTGCGCGAGGTGTGCGGCCGGATCAGGAAGCACGCGGTCGACTGCACGGACCGGGCGGGCTTCATCGTGAACGCGCTGCTGTTCCCGTACCTCAACAACGCGATCAAGATGGTGGAGGAGCACTACGCGACGCTCGACGACATCGACGCGGCGATGAAGCTCGGCGGCGGCTATCCGATGGGCCCGTTCGAACTGCTCGACGTGGTGGGCCTGGACGTCTCGCTGGCCATCGAGAAGGTGCTGCACCGCGAGTTCCGCGACCCCGGTCTCGCCCCGGCCCCGCTGCTGGAGCACCTGGTGGCCGCGGGCTGCCTCGGCCGCAAGACGGGCCGCGGCTTCCGCGAGTATGCCCGGCGCTGACGGCGCCGGCGAGCGGGCCCGCGCGGACACGGACTGGGGCGGGCTGCTGGATCCCGGCGCGTTCGCGCCGCCCGCGCGGCGCCGGGTCCCCCCGCCCTCCCGGACCGGCGTTCCCCCGGCCCCCCAGGGCGGGGGAACGCCCGCACCTGCGCACCGGACCTCGCCCATGCAGTACGTTCGGGTCATGTCGCAGTCCGCCAGGTCCTCCCGTACACCCGCCGCACCCGACGCGCCGGAGAGCGCCGCGGGCAGCCGCGCCGCCGCCCAGCGGCTCAAGATGCGCCGCGAACTGGCGGCGGCGGCCATGGAGCTGTTCGCGACCAAGGGGTACGAGGCGACCACCGTCGACGAGATCGCGGCCGCCGCCGGGGTCGCCCGCCGCACCTTCTTCCGCCACTTCCGTTCCAAGGAAGAGGCGATCTTCCCGGACCACGACGACACCCTGGTCCGCGCGGAGGCGGTGCTGAACGCCGCCCCCGCGCACGAGCACCCGCTCGACACCGTGTGCCGCGGCATCAAGGAAGTCATGAAGATGTACGCGGCGCGGCCGGAGATCTCGGTCGCCCGCTACAAGCTCACCCGCGAGGTGCCCACCCTGCGCGAGGCCGAGATCGCCTCCGTGGCCCGTTACGAGCGGCTGTTCACCCGCTATCTGCTGGGCCACTTCGACGAGCACGCGCACGCCGACGACGCCAACGACGACCCGCTGCTGGCGGAGGTCGCCGCCTCCGCCGTGGTCACCGCCCACAACCACGTGCTCAGGCGCTGGCTGCGGGCGGGCGGCCAGGGCGACGTGGAGGCGCAGCTGGACCACGCGTTCGCGATCGTGCGCAAGACCTTCGGCAGCGGTATCGGAGCCGGCCGCGGCCCCGCCGGGCAGGCCGCACAGGGGGCTCCCGCCGCCCCGGCGGCGGTCTCCGCGCACGGTGAGGTCCTGGTGACGGTCGCCCGCACCGACGCCTCCCTGGACGAGGTCATGCGGACTATCGAGGAGGCGCTGAAAGAGCGCTGACGGCACGCACGAGCTGTGAGGACGGCCACCCTTCGGGGTGGCCGTTTTGGCATGTCAGGGGCCGTTTTCGGGGAGACTTCAGGGGCCGTTCGATCGATCATCGCTCATTTGTTACGTAAAGATTTCATCTGAGAGCCAAGTTCTGGCACTCAGTGCCTTGCCGCCTGACACGCGGTGTCATACGTTGAAGAGGTCCGGGCGGCCGGCGAGCAGCGACCAGACGCTCGCCGGCTGTCCCCGCAAGCCCCCTGGCCTGCGCGCCCGGACGCCTGCGTCACAGGCAACCTCCCGCGCCACAACGCGCTGCCGAAGCACCACCGAGCCGAACCGACGGCACACCCGACAACCCTCAGCAGCACTCCTCGTAGCAACACCGACGAATCCCCAGCGCCCCTCCCTCAGGGCGCTCACCGCCGGAGGCAATACCGTGACCGTGAAGGACATCCTGGACGCGATCCAGTCGCAGGACGCCACGTCCGCCGACTTCGCCGCTCTGCCGATCCCCGAGTCGTACCGCGCGATCACCGTGCACAAGGACGAGACGGAGATGTTCGCGGGCCTCGAGACCCGCGACAAGGACCCGCGCAAGTCGATCCACCTCGACGAGGTTCCCGTGCCCGAACTGGGGCCCGGGGAGGCCCTGGTGGCCGTCATGGCCTCCTCGGTGAACTACAACTCGGTGTGGACCTCGATCTTCGAGCCGCTCTCGACGTTCGGCTTCCTGGAGCGCTACGGCAAGGTCAGCGAGCTGACCCGCCGCCATGACCTGCCGTACCACATCATCGGCTCCGACCTGGCGGGCGTCGTGCTGCGCACCGGCCCGGGCGTGAACGCCTGGAAGCCCGGCGACGAGGTCGTCGCGCACTGCCTCTCGGTCGAGCTGGAGTCCTCCGACGGCCACAACGACACGATGCTCGACCCCGAGCAGCGCATCTGGGGCTTCGAGACCAACTTCGGCGGTCTCGCCGAGGTCGCGCTGGTCAAGTCCAACCAGCTGATGCCCAAGCCGGACCACCTCAGCTGGGAGGAGGCCGCGGCCCCGGGCCTGGTCAACTCCACCGCCTACCGCCAGCTGGTCTCCCGCAACGGCGCGGCGATGAAGCAGGGCGACAACGTGCTGATCTGGGGCGCGAGCGGTGGCCTCGGCTCCTACGCCACGCAGTTCGCGCTGGCCGGCGGCGCCAACCCGATCTGCGTCGTCTCCAGCGACCAGAAGGCGGACATCTGCCGCTCGATGGGCGCCGAGGCGATCATCGACCGCAACGCCGAGGGCTACAAGTTCTGGAAGGACGAGAACACCCAGGACCCCAAGGAGTGGAAGCGCTTCGGCAAGCGCATCCGCGAACTCACCGGCGGCGAGGACATCGACATCGTCTTCGAGCACCCCGGCCGCGAGACCTTCGGCGCGAGCGTCTACGTCACCCGCAAGGGCGGCACCATCACCACCTGCGCCTCGACCTCGGGCTACATGCACCAGTACGACAACCGCTACCTGTGGATGTCGCTCAAGCGGATCATCGGCTCGCACTTCGCCAACTACCGCGAGGCCTGGGAGGCCAACCGCCTCATCGCCAAGGGCAAGATCCACCCGACCCTGTCGAAGGTCTACTCCCTCGAGGACACCGGCCAGGCGGCGTACGACGTCCACCGCAACCTGCACCAGGGCAAGGTCGGCGTGCTCTGCCTCGCCCCCGAGGAAGGCCTCGGCGTGCGCGACGAGGAGATGCGCGCCCGGCACATCGACGCCATCAACCGCTTCCGGAACATCTGAGGGCCTTAGATGACAGAGCGTCAGAAGGACCGTCCGTGGCTGATGCGGACGTACGCCGGCCACTCGACGGCCGAGGCGTCCAACGAGCTGTACCGGCGCAACCTCGCCAAGGGCCAGACCGGTCTGTCGGTGGCGTTCGACCTGCCGACCCAGACCGGCTACGACTCCGACCACATCCTCGCCCGCGGCGAGGTCGGCCGGGTGGGCGTGCCCGTCGCGCACCTCGGTGACATGCGCCGGCTGTTCCAGGACATCCCCCTGGAGCAGATGAACACCTCGATGACGATCAATGCCACGGCCATGTGGCTGCTGGCGCTCTACCAGGTCGTCGCCGAGGAGCAGGGCGCGGACATCACCGAGCTCCAGGGCACGACGCAGAACGACATCGTCAAGGAGTACCTGTCCCGGGGCACCCATGTGTTCCCGCCGGGACCGTCGCTCCGCCTGACGACGGACATGATCGCGTACACGGTCTCCCACATGCCCAAGTGGAACCCGATCAACATCTGTAGCTACCACCTCCAGGAGGCCGGGGCAACGCCGGTGCAGGAGATCGCGTACGCGATCTCCACGGCGATCGCCGTCCTGGACGCCGTCCGCGACTCCGGCCAGGTGCCCCGGGAGCGCATGGGCGACGTGGTGGCCCGCATCTCCTTCTTCGTGAACGCGGGCGTCCGCTTCGTCGAGGAGATGTGCAAGATGCGGGCGTTCGGCCGCATCTGGGACAAGGTCACGCGCGAGCGCTACGGCATCGAGAACGCCAAGCAGCGCCGGTTCCGGTACGGCGTCCAGGTCAACTCGCTCGGCCTGACCGAGGCGCAGCCGGAGAACAACGTCCAGCGGATCGTGCTGGAGATGCTGGCCGTGACCCTGTCCAAGGACGCACGCGCGCGTGCGGTGCAGCTGCCGGCCTGGAACGAGGCCCTCGGCCTGCCCCGCCCCTGGGACCAGCAGTGGTCGCTGCGCATCCAGCAGGTGCTCGCCTACGAGAGCGACCTGCTGGAGTACGAGGACATCTTCGAGGGCTCGAAGGTGATCGAGGCGAAGGTGGACCAGCTGGTCGGGGACACCCTCGCGGAGATCGACCGCATCCAGGAGATGGGCGGCGCGATGGCCGCCGTGGAGTCCGGCTACCTGAAGTCGCAGCTGGTCGCCTCGCACGCCGAACGCCGGGCACGGATCGAGTCCGGCCAGGAGAAGATCATCGGCGTCAACATCTTCGAGAGCACCGAGCCGAACCCGCTGACCGCCGACCTGGACACCGCCATCCAGACGGTCGACCCGGAGGTCGAGGCCCGCGTCGTGAAGTCCCTGCGGCACTGGCGCGACACCCGCTACCAGCCGCCCTTCAACCATCCGCGCCCCTGCAAGGCGCTGGAGCGGCTGAAGGAGGCCGCCAAGGGCACCGGCAACCTGATGGAGGCCACCCTGGAGTGCGCCCGCGCCGGAGTCACCACCGGCGAGTGGGCGGGCGCCCTGCGCGAGGTGTTCGGCGAGTACCGGGCGCCCACCGGGGTCTCCTCCGCGCCGGTGGCCGTCACCGCCGAGGCCGGCTCCGCGCTGGCCGGGGTCCGCGCCAAGGTGGACGCCACCGCCCGTGAGCTGGGCTCCGGCAAGCTGCGCTTCCTGGTCGGCAAGCCGGGCCTGGACGGGCACTCCAACGGGGCGGAGCAGATCGCCGTGCGCGCCCGTGACGCCGGGTTCGAGGTGGTCTACCAGGGCATCCGGCTCACCCCGGAGCAGATCGTCGACGCGGCCCTGGCGGAGGACGTCCACGCCGTGGGCCTGTCGATCCTCTCCGGCTCCCACGCCCAGCTGGTCCCGGACGTGCTCCAGCGGCTCCGTGTGGCGGGTGCCACAGATATACCCGTGATCGCGGGTGGCATCATCCCGAACGGTGACGCCGAACAGCTCAGGGCCGCCGGTGTGGCCGCGGTGTTCACCCCGAAGGACTTCGACATCACCGGGATCATCGGCCGCATCGTCGACGAGATCCGGAAAGCGAACAAGCTCGACCCCCTGGAGGTCCCCGCATGACGACTGTCAACCGCCTTCGCCCGCGGCGCTCCTGCCTGGCCGTGCCGGGCAGCAACCCGCGCTTCCTCGAGAAGGCGCAGGGCCTCCCGGCGGACCAGGTCTTCCTGGACCTGGAGGACGCGTGCGCGCCGCTGGCCAAGCCCGAGGCGCGGCACACCATCGTCAAGTTCCTCAACGAGGGCGACTGGACGGGCAAGACCCGGGTGGTCCGCGTCAACGACTGGACGACCGAGTGGACGTACCGCGACGTCGTCACCGTGGTCGAGGGCGCGGGCCCCAACCTCGACTGCATCATGCTGCCGAAGGTGCAGAACGCCCAGCAGGTCGTCGCGCTGGACCTGCTGCTGACGCAGATCGAGAAGACCATGGGCTTCGAGGTCGGGCGGATCGGCATCGAGGCGCAGATCGAGAACGCGCAGGGCCTGAACAACGTCAACGAGATCGCGCAGGCCTCCCCGCGCATCGAGACGATCATCTTCGGCCCGGCCGACTTCATGGCGTCGATCAACATGAAGACCCTCGTGGTGGGCGAGCAGCCGCCCGGCTACCCGGCGGACGCCTACCACTACATCCTGATGAAGATCCTGATGGCCGCCCGCGCCAACGACCTCCAGGCGATCGACGGCCCCTACCTCCAGATCCGCAACGTCGACGGCTTCCGCGAGGTCGCCGGCCGTGCCGCCGCGCTCGGGTTCGACGGCAAGTGGGTGCTGCACCCCGGCCAGGTGGACGCCGCCAACGAGGTCTTCTCGCCCTCCCAGGAGGACTATGACCACGCCGAGCTGATCCTGGACGCGTACGACTACTACACGTCCGAGGCGGGCGGCAAGAAGGGCTCGGCGATGCTCGGCGACGAGATGATCGACGAGGCCAGCCGCAAGATGGCCCTGGTCGTCTCCGGCAAGGGACGCGCCGCCGGCATGCAGCGCACCAGCAAGTTCGAGATCCCGGAGGGCTGAGCGCGATGCAGTTCGGACGCACGTACGAGGAGTTCGAGGTCGGGGCGACGTACAAGCACTGGCCGGGCAAGACGGTCACCGAGTACGACGACCATCTCTTCTGTCTCCTCACCATGAACCACCACCCGCTCCACATGGACACGAACTATGCGGAGAGCACGACGGACTTCGGCAAGAACGTCGTCGTGGGCAACTACATCTACTCCCTGCTGCTCGGCATGTCCGTCCCGGACGTCTCCGGCAAGGCGATCGCCAACCTGGAGATCGAGTCGCTCAAGCACGTGGCGCCGACCTTCCACGGCGACACGATCTACGGCGAGACGACCGTGCTCGACAAGTGGCCCTCGAAGTCGAAGAACGACCGCGGGATCGTCCACGTCGAGACCAAGGGCTACAAGCAGGACGGCACCCTCGTGTGCGTGTTCCGCCGCAAGGTGATGGTGCCGACCGAGACGTACATCAAGGAGCGCGGCGGCGAGCAGCCCGGCCGCCCGGAGCTCAAGCAGCAGGAGAAGTAAGCCATGGCCCGTCTCGCCCAGACCGCCGGTCTGACCGACGTCCAGCAGGAGATCCTCTCCACCGTCCGGGACTTCGTCGACAAGGAGATCATCCCGGTCGCGACCGAGCTGGAGCACCGCGACGAGTACCCGCAAGCGATCGTGGACGGCCTGAGGGAACTCGGCCTGTTCGGACTCATGATCCCCGAGGAGTACGGGGGGCTGGGCGAGTCGCTGCTCACCTACGCGCTGTGCGTGGAGGAGATCGCCCGCGGCTGGATGTCGGTGTCCGGCATCATCAACACCCACTTCATCGTCGCGTACATGCTCAAGCAGCACGGCACGCAGGAGCAGAAGGACCACTTCCTGCCGCGCATGGCGGCCGGCGACATCCGCGGTGCCTTCTCGATGTCGGAGCCGGGACTGGGCTCCGACGTGTCGGCCATCACCTCCAAGGCGGTGAAGGACGGCGACGAGTACGTCCTGAACGGCCAGAAGATGTGGCTGACCAACGGCGGTACGTCCTCGCTCGTGGCCGTCCTCGTCCGCAGTGACGAAGGACACCCCGAGGGCACGGCGCCCCACCGGTCGATGACCACCTTCCTGGTCGAGAAGGAGCCGGGCTTCGGCGAGGTCCGCCCGGGCCTCACCATCCCCGGCAAGATCGACAAGATGGGCTACAAGGGCGTCGACACCACCGAGCTGATCATGGACGGCCTGCGCGTACCGGCCGACCGGGTGCTCGGCGGGGTCACCGGCCGAGGTTTTTACCAAATGATGGACGGCGTGGAGGTGGGCCGGGTCAACGTGGCGGCCCGTGGCTGCGGCGTCGCTCAGCGTGCCTTCGAACTGGGTGTCCGCTACGCCCAGCAACGCCACACTTTCGGCAAGCCGATCGCCCAGCACCAGGCCATCCAGTTCAAGCTGGCGGACATGGCCACCAAGGTCGAGGCCGCGCATGCGATGATGGTCAACGCGGCACGCAAAAAGGACTCCGGGGAGCGAAACGACCTGGAGGCGGGCATGGCGAAGTACCTGGCCTCCGAGTACTGCAAGGAGGTCGTGGAGGACGCCTTCCGGATCCACGGCGGCTACGGCTTCTCCAAGGAGTACGAGATCGAGCGCCTCTACCGCGAGGCACCGATGCTGCTCATCGGTGAAGGTACCGCCGAGATCCAGAAAATGATCATCGGGCGCAGGCTGCTCGAAGAGTACCGCTTCCAGGGCTGATTATCCGGGTACGGGGTGTTTTCTCCGAGAAGAAGATCACACCCCGTGAACGGGCTTCAGCCGCCGACTCGACTGCCTGGCTTGCCCAGTTGTGGCCCGCGACCGGTACGATCCCCGGAAAGCCGCCGTCCCCCGTCAGAGCGCGGCATCATCCGCTACGAAGGTCATCCATGCCCCACAGCCAAACCTCTGCACACCGCGACAGCCTGGTAGGCGCACGCCTCGCGCGCGGAGCATCGCCGTGGCTTCTCCCGACCGTCGCCACCGCAGCCCTCAGCCTGGCCCGCGCCCGCCGCTCGGGCGCCGCCAAGGCCGTCGCCGTGCCCGTCACCGCGCTCGCGGCGGGCATGCTGTGGTTCTTCCGCGACCCCGAGCGCGAGATCGCCCAGGGCCGGGTGATCTCGCCCGCCGACGGTGTGGTGCAGAGCATCATGCCGTGGAAGGACGGGCGCACCCGCGTCGCGATCTTCATGAGCCCGCTCAACGTCCACGTCAACCGCGCTCCCCTCGCGGGCACCGTGACGTCGGTCGAGCACATCCCCGGCGGCTTTGTTCCTGCTTTCAACAAGGAGAGCGAGAACAACGAGCGCGTAGTCTGGCATTTCGACACCGAACTCGGCGACATCGAGATGATCCAGATCGCCGGCGCGGTGGCCCGCCGCATCGTGCCCTACATCCCCGAGGGCACGAAGGTCGAGCAGGGCGACCGCATCGGTCTGATCCGCTTCGGCTCGCGTGTCGACCTCTACCTGCCCGAGGGTGTGGAGGTCGCGGTCGAGGTCGGACAGAAGACCGTGGCTGGGGTGACTCGCATTGACCGTGATTGATCCGGAGACCCAGGCGGGCTGGGTGCCAGAGGCCGACGACGTGGACGACGACGAGGAGATGCCCCTCTCGCTGCGCCTGTCGATAGCGGACACCCTGACGCTGGGCAACGCCACCTGCGGGTTCATGGCGGTGTACTTCACCACCACCGGCATCCTGATCCCGCACCTCACCGGCAGCCAGGAGTCCGGCATGGCCCGCCACAGCGCGGCCACGGCGGTCATCCTGATGCTCTGCGCGGCGGTCTTCGACCTGTTCGACGGCCTGGTGGCACGCAAGCTGCGCTCCTCCCCGATGGGCGCCGAACTGGACAACCTGTCCGACCTGATCAGCTTCGGCCTCGCCCCCGCCTACTTCGTGCTCGTCTACGGCATGGTCGCCGACGACGCGCACCAGCGGGTGGCGGCGGTGGGCGCGATCGTGGTGCTGCTGGCGGTGGTGCTGAGACTGGCCCGGTTCAGCTGCGTGACGCTGAAGGACGGCACGTTCCAGGGCATGCCCTCGCCGTTCGGCGCGCTGACGGTCGTCTCCATCGTGCTGCTGGAGCTGCCGTTCGTCGCGACGCTGCTGGCGATCCTGGGGACGGCGTGGCTGATGGTCAGCCGCGTGGAGTACCCCAAGCCGCGGGGCCGCCTCGCCGGCGCGATGCTCGGCTGGATCGTGCTGTCGATGGGTCTCCTGGCCGCGTGGGCCTTCGACGCCCCGAGCGGACAGCTGCTGCTCCAGACGGGCTGCGCGCTCCAGCTGGTCATGGGCGCGGTGATCCCGCTGTTCGCCACGGCCCGACGGGTGAACAACTTCCGCGACAACCGGCGCGAGGCGCGGGCGACGCAACTGCCGTGACGTCCCGCCGAAAGGGCCCCGGATCCGACGAGGATCCGGGGCCCTTCGCTGTGCCGGAGCGGTCACCGGAGTCCCCTGACGGCCCACCGACCGACGCCGGTGGACGCACTGTCAGGCCAGCAGCCGGGCCCACGGGTGCCATGGCCTACCGGCCCATCGATCCGGCCCCGTCGGCCGACCGGCCGGACGCGGCAGACGCCTGACCGGTCATCGGCCCGCCGGCCCACCGCGGGGCCCGACGGACTCCCCCGCCAGCCGACCGGCCCGGATCCCCTGGGTGCCGGCGTCTCTGCCGGCTCCCGGCGGGCCCGCGCCGGTCAACCGGCCGGACCCCGTGGGCGCCTCGCCGGCCGGGCCGGACCCCGCGGGTATCCTGCCGGCCAGGCGAGCGCGGTAGCGGGGGCGCGGGGCAGGGGCCGCGGCAGGGGCAGGGGTCAGCTGAGGTAGTCCTTGGCTATGTGGGCCGCGATCTGCTCCAGGATGGGGCCCGCCTCGGCGATGCAGCGGGCGACGTCCGGCTCGACGGACGTCAGGGGGTACGCCCGCTCGATGCCGGCCCGCAGCAGCGCCTCGTCCGGCAGGGTGAGCCGTCCGCACACCGCCACCACCGTCCGGCCCGCCGCCCGCGCCGCCGCGGCGACCCCCGCCGGCGCCTTCCCGTGCAGGGTCTGCTCGTCGAGCGAACCCTCCCCGGTGATCACCAGCGAGGCCCGCTCCAGGGCGGGCGCGAAGCCCAGCACGTCCAGCATGACCTCGATACCGGGCCGGAACCGGGCGCCCAGGAGCAGCGCGCCGAAGCCGATGCCGCCCGCCGCGCCCGCGCCCGGTGCCGCGGCGTACTCCGCCGCGCGCGGACCGGCCGTCGCCTCCAGCACCTCGGCGAAGTGGGCGAGGGCCGCGTCCAGTACCGCCACGTCGTCGGGTGTGGCCCCCTTCTGCGGGCCGTACACCGCCGGCGCGCCCTTGGGTCCGGTCAGCGGATTGTCGACATCGCTGGCCAGCACCAGTTCGACCGAGGCCAGCCGGAGATCGAGGCCGGAGAGGTCGGCGCGGGCCAGAGCGGCCAGGCCGCCGCCGCCCGGCGGCACCGGGTCCCCCGCCTCGGTCAGGAACCGGGCGCCCAGCGCGGACAGCATCCCGGCGCCGCCGTCCGTCGTGGCGCTGCCCCCGACGCCGAACACGATCGTCCGCGCGCCCGCGTCCAGCGCGGCCCGCAGCAGCTCCCCGGAGCCGTACGTCGAGGCGGTCAGCGGCGCGAACACACCGGCCGGGAGGTGCTGGAGCCCGCTCGCCTCGGCCATCTCCACGACCGCGGTGCCGTCGCGCAGCGCGAACGCGGCCGTCACCTCCTGGCCGAGCGGCCCGGCGACCCGTACCTCGCGCCGTTCGAAACCGGCCGCGACGGCCGCGTCCACGGTGCCGTCGCCGCCGTCGGCCACGGGCAGCGCCTCGGCCTCGAGGTCCGGCACGACCCGGCGCAGCCCGGCCGTCACCCGCTCGGCGACCTGCACGGCCGTCAGCGAGCCCTTGAACTTGTCCGCGGCGATGAGCACCCGACGGGGCTCGTTCCCTACAGCGTCCGCCACCTTGTCTTCCCCTTGCTCTCCGGGCCCCGCGCATGTCAGGGCCAGTCGCGCCGCTGCGACCATAACCGCAGGACACCTCCGCCGTCATGCCCCGCCCGAACCGTGGGAAGCCGCCCGCGCGCCGAAGCCCCGGCAAAGTGGGTACACCCCTGCCATGAGCACCCAGCGCAGCGGACCCGGCCTCGGCGACCGCATCCACGGCGGCTGGCTCGGCCGGATCGCGGGCAACATGCTCGGCAAGCCGGTGGAGCAGGGCGAGGTGTGGACCCGCGACCGCATCGACCGCTATCTGCGCCGGGCCGCGGCCCTGCCGCTGACCGACTATCTCCCCGAGCCCGCCGACCCGGCCGAGGCCGCCGTCCTGCGCCCGGAGTGGCGCCAGTGCGTGCGCGGCCGGATCCACGGCAGCTGCCGGGACGACGACATCGACTACGCGGTCCTCGGCCTGCACCTGCTGGAGACCCACGGTTTCGGCTTCAGCACCGAGCAGGTCGGCGACCTGTGGCTGCTCAGGCTGCCGTACCTCCAGACGTTCACGGCGGAGCGGGCGGCGTACCGCAACCTCGCGAACGGGCTGAAGCCGCCGCTGACGGCGACGTACGACAATCCGTACCAGGAGTGGATCGGCGCGCTGATCCGCGCCGACGTGTACGGCTGGACCTGCCCGGGTGACCCGGCCCGGGCCGCCGGCCTGGCCCGCCGGGACGCGGTGCTGTCGCACACCGGCAACGGGGTGTACGGCGCGATGTTCGCGGCGGCGCTGATCGCGGCGGCCTTCACCGCCCCGGCCGTGCGGGACGCGCTGGAGAGCGCGCTCGCCGTGATCCCGGCGAGCAGCCGCCTCGCCCGGACCGTACGGCGGGTCGCGGCCCTGCACGAGACCCGGCTGCCCTGGGAGGAGACGCTGGCCACCGTGGCCGCGGAGACCGCCGGGCTCGGCTGGATCCACACCGTGCCCAACGCGGCCGTCCTCACCGCCGGACTGCTGTACGGCGACGGCGACTTCACCCGGACCATCGCCCTGACCGTGCGCGGCGGCCTGGACACCGACTCCAACGGGGCGACGGCGGGCTCGGTGGCCGGCGTGTTCACCGGGGCGGACGCCATTCCGGCGCAGTGGCGCGATCCGCTGGAGGACACGGTCCGCAGCGCGGTGTTCGGCTTCGACGGCGTACGGATCGGTGCGCTGGCCGAGCGCACCCTGCGCCTGGCGGTGGACGGGACATAGCGGGCCGGTGGCTGGTTACCCTTCCTGGATGACCACGACTCCTGATTTCGCCACGTACATCGCAGGCCTGCCCCGGATCATCGCCGGTGCCGCCGCGCTCTTCCGGGACGCCGAGGGCCGGGTGCTGCTCGTCGAGCCCAACTACCGTGAGGGCTGGGCGCTGCCGGGCGGAACCATCGAGTCCGACGACGGGGAGACCCCGCGGCGGGGCGCGCGCCGGGAGACGCTGGAGGAGATCGGGCTCGACCGGGAACTCGGCCGGCTGCTGGCCGTGGACTGGGTGCGCGGTGTGGGCCGGCCGCCGCTGGTCGCCTATCTGTATGACGGTGGTCTGCTGACCGAGACCGACCTGAAGGCCATCCGCCTCCAGGAGGAGGAGCTGCTGTCGTGGCAGCTGGTCGCCCGGGACGACCTCACCGCGTATCTGCCCGGGGCGCTCGGCCGCCGGGTGCTGGCCGCCCTGGACGTCCTCGCGGACGGCTCCGGCACGGCGGAACTGGAGAACGGCAACCGCGTGTCGTGACCGCCCGGCCGGCCCCCTGATGTCCGTTCGCGGCGGGCGGGGAGCCCCGCCTGCGCCCGGTCGCACGACCGGGCCGCTCGTCGCCGCTCCAGGTGCACCCCGCGGCCGGGCTGGCGGGCGTCGCCGCCGGCCACGGGGCCCGGCTGGTCATCGTCGACGCCGAACCGACGCGACTTCCGCGTCCGGGGCGCTCAGAAGAGTGCGCTGCCGCGCTCGAAGTCGAGCAGGCGCCGCTTGCGGTCCAGTCCGCCGCCGTAACCGGTGAGGCTGCCGTCGGAGCCGACCACCCGGTGGCAGGGAATGATGATGCCGACGGGGTTGCGGCCGTTGGCGAGGCCGACGGCGCGGGAGGCCCGGGGATTGCCGAGGAGGTCGGCGAGTTCGCCGTACGTACGGGTCTCTCCGTACGGGATGCGGGCCAGCTGCTGCCAGACGCTGCGCTGGAACGGTGTTCCGTGCAGCCCGAGCCGGACGGTGAACCCGGTCGACTCGCCCGCGAAGTACGTCTCCAGCTGCTCCCGGGCCTCGGCGAAGACGGGCAGGGTGTCGTCGCGCGGCCCGAAGGACTCCTCGCCGGGGCGGTGCCGCTGGCCGGCCATGTACAGGCCGCACAGGGCGCCTTCGGTGTCGGCGACCAGGGTGAGCAGCCCGTAGGGGCTGTCGGTCACGGTGTGGTGGTTCATCGGGTTCCTTCAGGCCGGGAGGAAGTTGATCGGGTGGGTGTCGGTCGCCCACAGGTACTGCACGGCGTACGCCCGCCAGGGCCGCCAGCCCGCCGCGCGGGCGGTGAGCGCGGCCGGGGTGGACGGCAGGCCCAGGTCCTTCGCGGCGCGGCGGATGCCGAGGTCGGTGGGGAGGAAGGCGTCGGGGTCGCCGAGGGCGCGCATCGCGATGATGTCGGCCGTCCACGGCCCGAAGCCGGGCAGCGCCAGGAGCCGGGCGCGTGCCTCGGCCCAGTCGGTCTCCACTCCCAAGTGAAGAGTACCGTCCGCGAGTTGGCGGACGAGGGTGGTGAAGGTGGTGCGCCGGGTGCGGGGCATCGCCAGGGTCTCGGGGTCGACGGCGGCCAGTGCCTCCGGGGTCGGGAAGAGGTGGGTGAGCCCGCCCTCCGGGTCGTCCAGGGGCTTGCCGTGCGCGGTGACCAGGCGGGCCGCGTGGGTGCGGGCGGCTGCGGTGGACACCTGCTGGCCGAGCACGGCACGGACGGCGAACTCGTCCTCGTCGACCGTGCGCGGCACCCGGCGGCCTGGGCCGCGGTCCACCAGGGGGGCGAGCAGCGGATCGGCGCGCAGCCGGTCGTCGACGGCGACCGGGTCGGCGTCCAGGTCGAGCATGCGGCGGCAGCGGCTGATGGCCACGGTCAGGTCGCGCAGGTCGCTGAGGGTGAGACGGCAGGCGATGTGGTCGGGCCGCGGGGCGAGGGCGACGATGCCGTGCCCGTACGGCAGCCGGAGCGTGCGCCGGTAGGCGCCGTCCCGCCACTCCTCGACGCCGGGTACGGCGGTGGCGGCGAGGTGGCCGAAGAGGTTCGACGGGTTCAGGGGGTCGCGGAACGGCAGCCTGAGGGTGAGCACGCCCGGGGTGCCCGCGCCGCTGCGGGGCGCCCGGGCCCGTAGCTCGCCCGGGGACAGGGCGAAGACCTCGCGGACGGTGTCGTTGAAGGCGCGCACGGAGGAGAAGCCGGCCGCGAAGGCGGTCTCCGCCATGGGCAGCGGGGTGGTCTCGATGAGCAGCCGTGCGGTCCGGGCGCGCTGGGCGCGGGCGAGGGCGAGGGGGCCGGCGCCCAGCTCGGCGAGCAGCTGCCGCTCCACCTGCCGGGTGCTGTAGCCGAGCCGGGCGGCGAGTCCGGGGACGCCTTCGCGGTCCACGACGCCGTCGGCGATCAGACGCATGGCGCGGGCCACCAGGTCGGCGCGCTGGTTCCACTCCGGGGAGCCGGGGCTGGTGTCGGGGCGGCAGCGTTTGCACGCCCGGAACCCGGCCTGCTGGCAGGCCGCGGCGCTCGGGTGGAAGGTCATGTTCTCCGGCTTGGGCGGCACGGCCGGGCAGCTGGGCCGGCAGTAGATGCGGGTGGTCAGGACGGCGGTGAAGAACCAGCCGTCGAACCGCGCGTCCTTCGACCGCACGGCCTGTACGCACTGCTCCCGGTCGAGGTGCATCCCTGTCTGCATGCGTCCAGCATGGGCCACGGTCCGCCCCGGCCGCTGGCGGAAATCCGACACGTACGTCGACCTGGCCAGGGACCCGGCCGACCGGATCGAGTAGTCGGGCCCGTTTCGCCACTGTGTTCGGACGGCGCGGCCGGTGCCTGGGGTCCCCGGGCGCGGAGCGACCTCAGACGGCTCGCTCCTGGCGGAACCGGGTGATCCACTCGGCGGTGGTGCGCAGGCCGCCGAAGGTGTAGAAGTGCACCTTCACCACGCCGTGCCGCTCGGGGTCGTACCGGTCGGCCAGCGCGCGCAGGAAGCGGTCCGGGCCGGCCGTCCCCATGAGGTTGGTCAGTGAGAAGCCGTACTTGCGGGCCACGGAGGCGCTGGTGCCGACGCCGAACCGGGCGGCGTAGCCGAGCAGCCGGCGCACTCCGGCCGGGCCGGGGACGCCGATGCGGACGGGCAGGTGCACGCCGCGCGCGCGGAGATCCTCCAGCCAGGTGAGGACCGGGTCGACGTCGAAGCCGAACTGGGTGATGACGTCGCCGGTGAACCGGTGGGCCGCGATGGCCTCCGCCTTCTCCGTCAGCGCCGCCCACAGGGCCGGGCCGGGTATCCCGGGATGGCCCTCCGGGTAGCCGGTGATGCCGACGTGCCGGACGCCGTGCAGCCGGAGCGGCCCGGTGCGCAGGACGGCGAGGGCGTCCTCGTAGGGGCCCTCGGGCCGGGCGGGGTCGCCGCCGACGACGAACACGTTCTCGGCGGTGCCGTCGGCCGCCAGTCCGGCGAGGAACTCCTCCAGGGCGGTCCGGGAGGGCAGGCGCCGCGCGGAGATGTGCGGTACGGGCACGAACCCGAGCCGTCCGACCGCGCGGGCGGCGGCCAGCCGGGTGACGGTGTCCTCACCGGCGAGGAAGGTGATGTTGATCCGGGTGCCCGGTGGAATGCCGTCGCGCGCCTCCTCGAGGCCGGGCGTGTCCCTGCCGGTCATCTCCAGGGAGAAGTCGTCCAGCAGGGAGGTCCCGGTGCCCTGCCCGGGGCTCCCGGTGCCGTGCGGGCAGGGGGCACCGCCCTCGGAGGGGGCGGTGACGGCGGGGTTCATCGTGCTCCTCGTACGGCGTGGTCCTGGCCCGGGCCGATGATGCCACGCGGCCCGCCGGGATCGCCGTCCAGGGGTCCCGGGTCAGGCCGCGGCCGCTTCCTGCCGGGACGCGAGCGCCCAGATGACGAACACGTCGAGCGCCATCACGATCACCGACCAGAGGGGCGCGTACGGCAGGAACAGGAACTGGGCGACGAGGCTGAGCGCGGCAAGGAACAGGCCGGTGAAGCGGGCCCAGGTCTCGTCCTTGAGCAGGCCGATGCCGGTGCCCAGGACGAGGACGCCGAGGACGATGTGGATCGTGCCCCAGCCGGTGAGCGTCATCTTGTAGACGTAGGCACCGATGCGGACGTAGACGTGGTCCCCGACGACCGCGGCGATCCCCTGGAGCAGGGCGAGGATGCCGCTGCACACCATGAGGACTCCCGCGAACGTGACGCCGCCGGTCGTCCAGCCGGCGTCCCGGGCCCCGGGCCGGCGTGGCGGCCGTGAGCCGCCCGCGGGTTCCGGTCCGGTGGGCTGCGCTGCCTGGCTCATGAGCGTGTCCTTTCTGCCTCCCCGTTCCCCGGAAGGGACCGCGCGCCCGTGGGGAGCGCGCGGGCACCTCCGAGCGTCGGGCCGGCAGCCCGCGGACGCACCCGCGGCGACGCCGTTCGGGTGAGCGGCCGGCGCGAGCCCGTGCCGTCGCGCCGCACGGGAAAGGGTTCGGCCGGCGTGGCGGAGTCCGCCCGCGCCGGCCGCGCCGGTGGCTCAGGAGTGCTCGGGGTCCGGCGTCAGAACGTGACGTCCGAGCAGGCGTAGAACGCGTTGCCGGTGTCCGCGATGGTCCACACGCCGAGGATGACGTGATGGCCGCTCAGTCCTGCCGGCAGGGTGCCGCTGTGGCTGAGGGTGGCCGGCGGCTGCTTGCCGCCGTAGGGGACCGTCAGGAACGGCGTCGTGTTCAGGTCGGCGCGTGACAGGGCGTGGTCCTGGTTCCAGCCCTGCTTGGTGACGTAGCGTGCCGCGCCTCGAACTGCCAGCGGAAGGTGTAGCTCTGGCCGCCGGTGACCTTCGTGGTGGGCCACTCCGCGCCCTTGGGGGTCCGGGCGCCGTCGAGCTGGCCGAAGCGGCTCTCACCGCCGGAGCAGAGCTGTCCGTCGGCCGGTCCGCCCGCCGGGAAGCCCTTGGGACCCTCGACGCACTGCGGCTCCCACTGGATCTGGCGGCTACTTGAGCATGTCCAGACCAATCAGAGGACGGCTTCCACCCGTCCGGCGCGGGCCCCCGTCGCGCCGGACGGGCGCCGGACATGACCGCGCCGGACATCTCCGCGCCGGACACCCGTAGGGCCCGGCCGTCACCGGCCGGGCCCTACGTACTTCACAGTGGCGTGCGCGTCAGACCTCGACGCCCGCGGCTACCAGCGGTACCAGCGGCCCTTGCGGCCACCGCTGTCCGCGGAGCGGACCACGAAGCCCAGCAGCCACACGATCAGGACGATCACCGCGATCCACCACAGCGCCTTCAGTGCGAAGCCCGCACCGAAGAGGATCAGAGCCAGAAGAAGAACCAGAAGCAGGGGAACCATTGTTATCAACCTCCTGGCCATCGCATGCCCTTACTTCAGTCCTACAAGCACACAGAATATGAGTTAGTTCTTCACATCGGCGGGCATACTCGCGCGCCGTGCGTTGTTCCCGCTCTCCCGCGCGGTACGCGTCACGGTTCGGGAACCACGGACCGCGTCGACTGCGGGGCGGGCCGGAGCAGTTCACGAGCCGAGCACCCGGAATCGAGGTCTTCGGTCAGGCACAGGTCGAAACCCCGCTCGTCCCGGCGCACCTGAGCCGACAACAGGCATGCTCCCGCCGGGGACGTGATCTCGAGAGCGATGGTGTCACCGCTGGCGAAGGAGGCGTCGGCGTAACTGGTGCCGGTGTCGTCCACCGGGCCGAAGAACGCCCAGTGACCTGTGACGGCGTCGGGGCAGGAGGTGCCTCCCAGCAGGGCGTTGTGCAGCGCGGTGCCCGCCATGCGGCGGTCGGCCGCGAGGGTGAGGCGCGCTCCGGCCGCGTTCGTCCAGCCGCCCACCGCCTCCGGCTCGCGCATCGAAGCCACCCCGCCCCCCGCGTTCACGCAAGCGGCACACGCGCCCACCAGTACGGCCGCGAGGAACACGGCTCGCTTCGCCTCGGTCGTCATCCATCCCCCACACGTGATTGAACGCGTTCAGAATAGTGCGCCCGAGGAGGGGCCGGGCACCGTGCGCCGGGCTATCCGGGCAGTTGCCGGGCGAACGCCTCGTACGCGCGGTCGTCGAACAGGACGAACCGCACCTCTTCGACGCCGGTCGGCGTGTTCCGTACGGTCTCCGTCGCGATGCGGGCCGCGTCGTCCATCGGCCACCCGTACACGCCCGTGGAGATCGCCGGGAACGCGACCGTGCGGGCACCCAGCTCGTCGGCGACCCGGAGACACTCCCGGTAGCAGGACGCGAGCAGCGCGGACCGGTCGTCCGAGCCCTGGTACACCGGGCCGACGGTGTGGATCACCCAGCGGGCGTCGAGTTCACCCGCCGTGGTGGCGACGGCCCGGCCCGTGGCCAGGCCCTTGCCATACCAGGAGGCGCGCAGCGCGCGGCACTCCGCCAGGATCGCGGGGCCGCCGCGGCGGTGGATGGCGCCGTCCACGCCCCCGCCGCCGAGGAGCGAGGAGTTCGCGGCGTTGACGAGGGCATCGGCGCGCTGGCGGGTGATGTCGCCCCGGACGAGGACGAGGCGGGTCATGTCTGCCTCAGCCTGCGCCAGACGGCCTTGGCGGCGTTGTGCCCCGACATGCCGTGGACACCGGGCCCCGGCGGAGTGGCCGAGGAGCAGATGAAGACGGCCGGATGGGGCGTGTGGTACGGGAAGAGGGACAGCTTGGGGCGCAGCAGCAGCTGGAGTCCGGAGGCCGCGCCGCAGGCGATGTCACCGCCGACGTAGTTGGCGTTGTGGGCGGCCATCTCGGCGGGGCCGGCGATGGCGCGGGCGAGGACGCGGTCACGGAAGCCGGGGGCAAAGCGCTCCAGCTGGCGTTCCAGGGCGTCGGTGAGGTCGCCGGACCAGCCGTTCGGCACATGGCCGTAGGCCCAGAAGACGTGCTTGCCCTCGGGGGCGCGGGTCGGGTCGACGACGCTGGGCTGCACGGTGATCATGAAGGGCCGGTCGGGGGCGCGGCCCTCCCGGGAGGCGGCGCGCAGAGCGGTGCCGATCTCGGCCTGGCTCGCGCCGATCTGGACGGTACCGGCGACGCGGGCCTCGGGCGCGGTCCAGGGCACCGGGCCGTCCAGCGCGTAGTCGATCTTGAAGACGCCGGGGCCGTAGCGGTAGTTCGCGTAGTGGTCGCCGAAGCCCGCGATACGGGCGAGCGCGGTGGGCGAGGTGTCGAAGACGTAGGCACGCGCCGGCGGCAGGTCGTCCAGGCGCTTGACCTCGTAGTCCGTGTGCACCTCACCGCCGAGGTCCGTCAGATAGGCGGCGAGGGCGTCGGAGATGGCCTGGGAGCCGCCGCGCGGCACCGGCCAGCCGCGGGCGTGGGCGGCGAGGGCGAACACCAGCCCGATGGCACTGGTGGCCAGGCCGTTGAGCGGTGCCATCACATGGGCGACCAGACCGGAGAAGAGGGCCTTGACCTGTTCGTCCCGGAAGCGGCGCATCAGCCAGGTGGACGGCGGCAGCCCGACCAGGCCGAAGCGGGCCAGGGTGACGGGGTCGCGCGGGAGCGCGGTCAGCGGCAGGGACATGAAGTCCCGTACGAGCGTGTCCCAGTGGGCGAGGAGCGGCTCGACCAGTCTGCGGTACGGGCCCGCGTCGCGCGGTCCGAACGAGGCGGCTGTCTCGGCCACCGACCGGGACAGCACGGACGCGGTGCCGTCCGGGAACGGGTGGGCCATGGGCAGCGGGGCGTGCAGCCACTCCAGGCCGTACCGGTCGAGCGGCAGGGCGCGGAACGCCGGGGAGTTGATGCCTAGGGGGTGGGCCGCCGAGCACGGGTCGTGCCGGAAGCCGGGCAGCGTCAGCTCCTCGGTGCGGGCGCCGCCGCCCACCGTGGGCCGCGCCTCGAACAGGGCCACGGAGAAGCCCCGGCGGGCCAGCTCCACGGCTGCGGTCAGTCCGTTCGGTCCCGCACCCACCACGACCGCATCGAGCATCGACGACACCTTCGGACCCCTTCGTCAGCCGACGGCCATTCGCGAGCAGGATATGCCGGGAGCCTGCCCTCCCCCGGGCCGGGTGGCCCCGGATGTCAGGTCGCCGCGCCCAGCAGGCCGGCCAGCCGGCGGGCGGTGGCGGCGTCACGGGCCGCGGTGAACGGCAGGACGTTCCCACCGGTGACCCGGAACGGCTCACCGGTCAGCGTGACGTGCGTGCCACCCGCCTCCTCGACCAGCAGCAGACCCGCCGCATGGTCCCAGGCGGCCTCCCAGGAGAACGCGATCGCGTCCAGCTCGCCCCGGGCGACGGCGAGATATTCCAGACCCGCGGAACCGCACGGGCGCGGCGCGAGGCCGTCGGTCCACAGGGCCTTCAGGGCCCGCTTCTGCTCGTCGGTGGTGAAGTCCGGGTGGGAGACGGCGACCGAGAGGTCCCGGCCGGGCGCGGGCGGGCCCGCGAACAGCCGCTCGCCGTCGAGGAAGGCGCCGCGGCCGCGGACGGCGGTGGCGAACTGGTCGCGGGCCGCCGCGTACGTCCAGGAGGCGATCACGGTGCCGCGGTGGGCGAGGGCGACCAGCGTGCAGAAGCCGTCGTCGCCGTGCACGAACTGGCGGGTGCCGTCGACCGGGTCGACGATCCAGACGGGCGCCTCGCCCTGGAGCGCCTCGTACACCGCGGGGTTGGCGTGCACCGCTTCCTCGCCGACCACCACCGAGCCGGGCAGCAGGGCGCCGAGGTCGTCGGTGAGCCGCAGCTCGGCAAGGCGGTCGGCGTCCGTCACCAGGTCGTGCGGGCCGCTCTTCCGGTCCACCTCGTGCTCGGCGAGACGGCGGAAGCGGGGCAGGATCTCGGCCGCGGCGGCCTTGCGGACCGCCTCTTCCACGTCGGCCGAGCAGCGGGCGAGAAACTCCTCGATGGTTTCCGTTTCTTCGATCATGCCTCCATGAGAGCACGTCCCACTGACAGGCCCCGCCCCACGGGTGCACTCCGGGGGGAATCGGGATGAACGACGGAGGACGGAGCTGCGGGCGCCCGGGGGGGCGGAGACCCCCCGGCCCGCGTCAGCGGCCCACGGCGTACCCCTGCATGCCGCGCGGGTTCGCCGCCGCCGACAGGATGCCGGTCTCCGGGTCCCGGGCCACCGCGCACAGCCGCCCCTCGGACCAGGCGGGACCGACGGTGACGTCGTGGCCGCGCCGCCGCAGCTCCTCGATCACCCCGGGGTCGGTGCGGGACTCGACGGTCACGCTGCCGGGACGCCGGCCGCGCGGGTGGAAGGAGCTGGGGAAGCTGTCGTTGTGCCAGTTCGGGGCGTCGATGGCGCCCTGGAGGTCGAGGCCGCCGCGGACGGGGGCGCGCAGCGCGGCGGCGAGGAGGAAGTGCAGCTGCCACTGGTCCTGCTGGTCGCCGCCGGGCGTGCCGAACGCGAGGACCGGCACGCCGTCGCGCAGCGCGAGCGACGGGGTGAGCGTGGTGCGGGGACGGCGTCCGGGGGCGAGCGAGTTGGGCAGCCCCTCCTCCAGCCAGGCCATCTGGAGGCGGGTGCCGAGCGGGAAGCCCAGCTCGGGGACGACCGGGTTGGACTGGAGCCAGCCACCGCTGGGCGTGGCCGCGATCATGTTGCCCCAGCGGTCGACGACGTCGAGGTGACAGGTGTCGCCCCGGGACGCGCCGTCCGCGCCGATCTGCGGCTCACCGGACACCTGGGGCTCGTCGGGGAACTGTGCGACCGTCGGCTCGCCGGTGCCCGGCACGCGCGCGTGTAGGTGTCCGTGAGCGCCCGGACCCGCGCCCGCCGGTGCGAGCGCGGGCAGCCGTGGGGCGCGTCCGCCGGGGCTGCCGGGCCGCAGCTCGTAGGAGGCCGTACCGCCGACGAGTGCGCGCCGGGCCGCGTTGTATCCGTCGGACAGCAGCTCGGCGACGGGCACCTCGGCCGCGTCCCCGTACCAGGCCTCGCGGTCGGCCATGGCGAGCTTGCAGCCCTCGACCAGCAGGTGGACGTAGTCGGCGGAGCCGTAGGCGGGCAGTTCGGGCGGGAGCAGGGCCAGTTGCTGGAGCAGGACCGGTCCCTGGCTCCAGGGACCGGCCTTGCACACGGTCCAGCCGTTCCAGTCGTACGTCACCGGTGCCTCGTAGGACGCCGACCAGCCGGCGAGGTCGGCCTCGGTGAGGGTGCCGGTGCGGCGCTCGCCGCTGGTGTCCCGCGTGGGCCGCCCGGCCTGCCGTACCAGGGCCTCGGCGACGAAGCCCGAGCGCCACACCTCGCGCGCGGCGTCGATGCGGGCCTCCCGGCCGCCCGCGCGGGCGGTCTCGGCGAGCAGCCGTTTCCAGGTGGCGGCGAGCGCGGGATTGCGCAGCAGCGTGCCGGGGCGGGGCGCCTGTCCGCCCGGCAGATAGACCTCCGCCGACGACGTCCACTCGGTCTCGAAGAGCCGCCGTACGCTCTCGACGGTCGCGCCGACGTTCTCCACGGGCGCGTGCCCGTGTTCGGCGTAGCCGATGGCGTACTTCAGCACGTCATCGAGGGACCTGGTGCCGTGGTCCCGCAGGAGCAGCAGCCAGGCGTCGAAGGCGCCGGGCACGGCGGCGGCGAGCGGTCCGGTGCCCGGTACGAGGTCCAGTCCCAGGCTCCGGTAGTGGGCGACCGTGGCGCCCGCCGGGGCCACGCCCTGCCCGCACAGCACCCGCACCGCGCCGCCCGCCGGGGCGAACAGGACCGGCACCTCACCGGCCGGCCCGTTGAGGTGCGGCTCCACGACATGCAGCACGAACGCGCCGGCCACGGCCGCGTCGAAGGCGTTGCCACCGCCCTCCAGCACCGCCATCGCCGACTGGGAGGCCAGCCAGTGGGTGGAGGACACCATGCCGAACGTGCCGTGGAGGGTGGGCCGGGTGGTGAACACGCGTGGGCTCCTCTGCTCGCCCGGCATGCTACGGACCGCGCCGCCGTCGGGGAACACCCCGGCCCGCCCGGGCGTTGATCTCGTGCGGGAGGAACGGAGGGCCTGGCACGTGCATGGTGAGTACAAGGTGCCCGGCGGCAAGCTCGTCGTCGTGGACGTGGAGGCCGCGGACGGTGTGCTGCGGGACGTGCGGGTGGCCGGGGACTTCTTCCTGGAGCCGGACGAGGCGCTGGACGCGGTGAACCGCGCGCTGGAGGGCGCGCCGGCGGACACCGACGCGGCGGGGCTCGCCGCACGGATCGAGGCGGCTCTGCCCGCCGGGACGGTGATGTACGGCCTGACGGCGGAGGGCGTGGCGATCGCGGTGCGCCGCGCACTCGCGCACGCCACGGACTGGACGGACTACGACTGGCAGCTGATCCACGAGAGTCCGCAGCCGCCGGCCCTGCACATGGCGCTGGACGAGGTGCTGACCGCGCAGGTGGCCGCGGGCCGGCGCCCTCCGACGCTGCGCGTGTGGGAGTGGGGCGCCCCGGCGGTGATCATCGGCAGTTTCCAGTCGCTGCGCAACGAGGTGGACGCGGAGGGCGCCGTCCGGCACGGCATCGAGGTGGTGCGGCGGATCTCCGGCGGCGGCGCGATGTTCGTGGAGCCCGGCAACACGATCACCTACTCCCTGTCGGTGCCCGAGTCCCTCGTCCATGGCCTGTCCTTCCAGGACAGCTACGCCTATCTGGACGACTGGGTGCTGGGCGCCCTCGGTGACATGGGCATCCATGCCTGGTACCAGCCGCTGAACGACATCGCGACCGACCAGGGCAAGATCGCGGGGGCGGCTCAGAAGCGGATCGTCGGCCCCGGCGGCGGGCCGGGGGCCGTACTGCACCACGTGACGATGTCGTACGACATCGACGCGGACAAGATGGTGGAGGTCCTGCGGATCGGGCGGGAGAAGCTGTCCGACAAGGGCACGAAGAGCGCCCGGAAGAGAGTCGACCCGCTGCGGCGTCAGACGGGGCTGCCGCGCGAGGCGGTCATCGACCGGATGATCGAGTCCTTCGGCGCACGCTACGGCCTGACGCGGGGCAAGGTCACCGCCGAGGAGCTGGAACGCGCCGAGGAACTGGCCCGCACCAAGTTCACGTCACCGCAGTGGACGGCGAGAGTGCCGTAGGACCGGGGGTTCCGCGGCCACGGCAGGCCGGGGAGCGCCCAGACAGCGGACAAAGCGGCACACCGTGCGTGGGCTGTCGTGACCGGGTGAGTACGCAGTGCGTCGGCACTTCCGCGTCACAGGCAGTCATGTGACACTGTCGTCCCCCGTCCACCCTGCGGACCCCTCCGCACCCCCTTCCCCACGAGAAGTGCGCCGTGCGTTCCCTTCCTCTGCCGCTCGCCCTCACCGCGCGTCTGTCGCCGGTCGCGGTGCTCGCCTGCGCCGGCTGGGCGCTGACGTCCGGACCGGTCACCCCGCCCGCCGCCGGGCACCAGACGGCCCAGAAGGTGCCCGCCGGTGCCTCCTCCGGAGCGCCCTCGGCCACGGCGGCGGCGCCGAAGACGTACACCGCCGCGCCCGCCCCCTGCGCCAGTGTGCCCGTGGCCACCGTCAAAGCCCTGGTGCCGGGGGCGAAGACGGCCGGCAAGGAGATCCCGTCGACCGACACCGAGCTGCGCCGCACCTGTTCCTGGAACGCGCTCACGGGTTACGACTACCGCTGGCTCGACGTGTCCTTCGAGATCACCGGGTCGGACCGGGAGGCGCGCGAGGAGTACGAGCAGCGGACCCGCGAGAAGAGCGGCGGCGGGGCCGTCCCCGGACTCGGGGACAGCGGCTACTCGGTGGTCGACCTCACCACCGAGGACAAGCAGCAGACCCGCGAGGGCGTGGTGCTGGCCCGGGCCGCCAACGCGCTCGTCGTCGTCACCTACAACGGCAGCGACTTCGAGACCAGGAAGGCCCCCGCCACGGACGAGATCAACAAGGGGGCCATCAAGGCGGCGAAGGCGGCGGTCGCCGCGCTGGGCGCCGGTCGGGGCTGAACAGCCGTACGCCGGCCCTGGTCCGCGGGCCGGCGGGTTCCGCCCCGATGGCGCACCAGCCGCGACCCGAGCAGCGTCACGAGGTCCCGGCGCGCGGTCTCCCGGTCCTCGGCGCCGAGCGTGACCGACGCGCGCGCAGCCTCCAGCAGCCCCAGGGCCCGTTCCCATTCGTCGGGGGCGTCCGCCGGGACGAACCGCAGGGCGAGGCAGCGGCCGAGCCGTGCGGCGACCGCCGCGGGCCGTCGCGTCATCGCCGCCCTGGTCTCCACCTCGACCGGCACCGACTCCGGCTCTCCGGTTCTCCGGTGAGCGTGTCGAGTTCCGGGCCGCGTACTCGACCGGGACAGACCGCCCGATCCGCCGTCGTCGGAAGGGGTGCGGCCGGACGCGAGACCCGCGCACGTACGCCCGGGAAGCCGAGAGGACCGGCCGGTCAGGCCGTTCGCGCCTCCCGGCCCGAGAGCAGGGTCAGCGCCGTGTACAGCGCCAGGGAGGTGCCCAGGCCCACCGCCCAGCCGTAGTCGGCGAGCGGGGACAGCGCCGGGATGGGGCGGCCGTCGGCCAGCGGTTCGAGGCGGGCGCCGCCGACCGCGAGGACCCCGCCCGCCAGGAAGGCGACGACCGCCCGCCAGTTCCAGCCGCCGGTGTACCAGTACCGGCCGCCCGCACGGTACAGGTCGGCGAGGTCCAGGCGGGTGCGGCGCAGCAGCCAGTAGTCGGCGACGAGGATGCCCGCGACCGTGCCGAGCAGCCCGCCGACCAGGCCGAGCCAGGTGAAGATGTAACCCTGCGGGTCGGCGTACAGCCGCCACGGGCGGATCAGCACGGCGAGGACCGCGGTGATCAGGGCGCCGGTACGGAAACTCACCTTCCTGGGCGCCACGTTGGAGAAGTCGAAGGCCGGCGAGACCAGATTGGCCGCGATGTTCACGGACAGGGTCGCCACCAGCACGGTGACCAGGGCGTAGAGCAGACCGGCCGCGTTGTCGGTCTTCGCGGCCAGCTGGACCGGGTCCCAGACCGGCTTGCCGTACACCGCCTGCGAACCGGACGTGACGAGCACCGAGAGGAAGGCGAAGAGGGTCATCGTGGTCGGCAGGCCCAGGGCCTGCCCCCGGGTCTGCGCCCGCTGGCTCTTTCCGTAGCGGGTGAAGTCGGGGATGTTCAGTGACAGCGTGGACCAGAAGCCGATCATGCCCATGAGGGACGGCCAGAACAGCTTCCAGAAGTCGCCGCCCCAGCCCAGCCGGGACGGCTGCCCGAAGAGCGGGCCGACACCGCCGGCCTTGGCGCTCATCCACCCCAGCATCACGAACGCGCCGACGAGCACGAAGGGCGCGGCCCAGTTCTCGAAGCGGCGGACGGTCTCCATGCCGCGGTGGATGATGGCGACCTGAAGGAGCCAGAACAGCGCGAAGGACAGCCACATGGTCCACGCGTGGCCGCCGACGCGCGAGGCGTCGGACCAGCCGGCGCCGACGAGTTTCCCGGCGAGGAAGTAGATCGCCTCGCCGCCGATCCAGGTCTGGATGCCGAACCAGCCGCACGCCACCAACGCCCGCACGACCGCGGGCAGGTTGGCGCCGCGCACGCCGAAGGAGGCCCGGGCGAAGACGGGGAAGGGGATGCCGTACTTGGGTCCCGCGTGCCCGGTCAGCAGCATCGGCAGGAGCACGATCAGGTTGGCGAGGCCGATGGTGAGCACCGCCTGCTTCCAGTCCATGCCCACCGCGATCAGTCCGGAGGCCAGGGTCCAGGACGCCGTGTTGTGGGCCATGCCGACCCACAGGGCCGAGAAGTCGTACGTCGTCCAGGTGCGGTCGGCCACGGGGACCGGGAGCAGGTCCGCGTTGGCGTAGGGGCCGTCGGGCCGGGGCGCGCCGGGAGTGATCTCCACCCGGCCGTCGGGGAGGGTGATCTGGGTCGGCGGTATGTGAGGGGGAGCGGTGTCGGTCATGGGCCGGCCAATCGGGGAGGAGGGTCGGGAACGGCCGTGCGGGCACCGGCCCCCTCCCCGGGACGGCGGGGAGGGGGAGACAAGGAGGGTCGGGGCCGGGGATGGGCCCAGGGGACGGTCAGGCGTTGACGGCGGGGATGATCCGGCTGCCGTAGGCGTCGATCGTCGCCTCCTGCGCGTCGTGCATGTCGTACACGGCGAACTGGTCGACGCCCAGGGCGCGCAGCGCGGTCAGCTTCTCGATGTGCTGCTGCGCGGGGCCGATCACGCAGAACCGGTCCACGATCTCGTCGGGCACGAACCGGGTGTCCGGGTTGTCGCTGCGCCCGTGGTGGGCGTAGTCGTAGCCGTGCCGGGACCTGATGTAGTCGGTGAGTTCCTCGGGGATCCGGCCGGAGTGCTCGCCGTACCTGGCGACCAGGTCGGCGACGTGGTTGCCGACCATGCCGCCGAACCAGCGGCACTGCTCGCGGGCGTGGGCGAGGGCCCCGGGCGAGTCGTCCTCCGTGACGTAGGCGGGCGCGGCCACGCAGACGGTGACCTCGGCGGGGTCGCGTCCGGCGGCGGCCGCCGCCTCCTTGACGGTCTTCACCATGTACTCGGTCAGGTACAGGTCGGACAGCTGGAGGATGAACCCGTCGGCCTCCTCGCCGGCCATCTTCAGCGCCTTCGGTCCGTACGCGGCCATCCAGACGGGGAGTTCGGCCCCCTTCCCGACCCACGGGAACCGGATCTTCGTGCCGCCGAGGTCGGCCTCCTCGCCGCGGCCGAGGGCGCGGATCACCTTCATGGCCCCGCTGAGCCGGGCGAGGGTGTTGGGTGCGCGGCCGGCGACGCGCATCGCGGAGTCGCCGCGGCCGATGCCGCAGACGGTGCGGTTGCCGAACATGTCGTTGAGGGTGGCGAAGGTGGAGGCGGTGACCTCCCAGGCACGGGTGCCCGGGTTGGTGACCATCGGGCCGACCTTGAGCCTGGAGGTGTTGGCGAGGATCTGGCTGTGGATCACGAACGGTTCCTGCCACAGCACGGCGGAGTCGAAGGTCCAGCCGTAGCGGAAGCCGTTGCGTTCGGCCCGCTTCATCAGGCTGATGACGCGGGAGGCGGGCGGGTCGGTCTGGAGGACGAGGCCGAAGTCCATGGGGCCGCTCCTAGGCGAGGTACTGACAGGTGGAGCGCGGGGTGTAGACGCCGTGCCCGGCGCGTCCGGTGTACTCGCGCTGGTCGATGACGAGTTCGCCCCGTGAGAGCACCGTCTCGACGCGGCCGGTGACGCGCCTGCCCTCGTACGCCGAGTAGTCCACGTTCATGTGGTGGGTCTCGGCGGACAGCACCTGTTCGGCGTGCGGGTCGTAGATGACCACGTCCGCGTCGGCGCCCGGGGCGAGGGTGCCCTTCTTCGGGTACAGGCCGAACATGCGGGCCGGGGCGGCGCAGGCGATCTCGATCCAGCGGCGGCGGGAGATGTGCCCGTCGACGACGGCCTGGTGCAGCAGGTCCATCCGGTTCTCCACGCCCGGCAGGCCGTTGGGAATCTTGGAGAAGTCGCCGCGGCCCAGCTCCTTCTGGCCGGTGAAGCAGAACGGGCAGTGGTCGGTGGAGACCACCTGGAGGTCGTTGGTGCGTAGCCCTCTCCACAGGGCGGCCTGGTGCTCCCTCGGCCGCAGCGGGGTGGAGCACACGTACTTGGCGCCCTCGAAGTCCGGCTCGGCGAGGTTGTCGGTGGACAGGAACAGGTACTGCGGGCAGGTCTCGCCGAAGACGTTCAGCCCCTCGTCCCGGGCCCGGGTCAGCTCGGCGACCGCCTCGGTGGCGGAGACGTGCACGACGTACAGCGGGGCGCCGGCGACCTGGGCGAGGCGGATGGCGCGGTGGGTGGCCTCGGCCTCCAGCAGGGCCTTGCGGACCTCACCGTGGTAGCGGGGGTCGGTCTCGCCGCGGGCGAGGGCCTGTTCTACCAGGACGTCGATGGCGATGCCGTTCTCGGCGTGCATCATGATCAGGCCGCCGTTCTCGGCGGAGCGCTGCATGGCGCGCAGGATCTGGCCGTCGTCGCTGTAGAACACGCCCGGGTAGGCCATGAACTGCTTGAAGCTCGTCACCCCCTCCTCGACCAGCAGGTCCATCTCCTTGAGCGTCTCCTGGTTCACATCGGAGACGATCATGTGGAAGCCGTAGTCGATCGCGCAGTTGCCCTCGGCCTTGGCGTGCCAGGCGTCCAGGCCCTCACGCAGGGTGTGGCCGACGCTCTGCACCGCGAAGTCGACGATCGTCGTCGTACCGCCCCAGGCCGCCGCCCGGGTGCCGGTCTCGAAGGTGTCCGAGGCGAAGGTGCCGCCGAAGGGCAGCTCCATGTGGGTGTGGGCGTCGACACCGCCCGGGATGACGTACTTCCCGGTGGCGTCGATGACCCTCCCCCACCCTTCGGGCGAGGGTGCCCCCCTCTCGCTTCGCTCGGCGGTGAACGCCCCGGCCGCGGGCGTGCCGGAGGCGGCGAGGCCGGCGATGCGGCCGTCCTCGATCAGGACGTCGGCGTGGATCTCGTCCGACGCGGTGATGACGAGACCGCCGCGGATGACGGTACGGCTGCTCATACTGCTCCCTCGGTCGACGGTACGGTCGCGGCCCGGTCGGCGGCCCGCCCGCCGGGGGCGGCGGTCGTCTCCGTACGCCCCCGGCTGCCGCCGGTGGCGCTGGTCAGCTGCTGTCGTCCACGCTTGTCAGCGCCTGTTCCAGGATCGCCGCGCCCTCTTCGGCCTCGGCGACGGTCAGGGACAGCGGCGGGGCGATCCGCAGGGCGCTGGTGTCGTGGCCGCCGCCCTTGCCGATGAGCAGTCCGCCGTCGCGTGCCGCCTCCAGCACCGCGGCGGCGGCCTGCGGGGCGGCCTCGTCCGTGCCCGGTCTGACCAGTTCGACGCCGATCATCAGCCCCCGTCCGCGTACCTCCCGCACTCCGGGCAGCCGGGCGGCGACCGTACGGAGCCGCTCGATGAGCAGTCCGCCGACCCGCCGGGCGTTGCCCTGGAGGTCGTGTTCCAGCAGGTGATTGAGGTTGGCGAGGGCGGCGGCCATGGTGAGCTGGGTGCCGCCGAAGGTGGAGATGCTGTTGGCGTCCAGGCAGTTCATGATCTCGGCGCGGGCGACCACCCCGCCGACGGACATGCCGTTGCCGATGCCCTTGGCGAAGGTGACGATGTCCGGAGGGCCGCTGCGGGCGTGCGCCTGCCAGCCCCAGAAGTGCTCGCCGGTGCGGCCCCAGCCGGTCTGCACCTCGTCGGCGATCCACAGAATCCCGTGGGCGGCGAGGACTTCGCGGAACGCCGCGTACAGCCCGTCGGGCGGCGAGGTGAACCCGCCGACGCCCTGCACGGGTTCGGCGATCAGCGCGGCGGGCGGCCGGGTGTGACCGAGGACGTCCTTCAGGTCGGCGACGCACGCGTCGATGAACGCGCGGTCGTCCAGCTCCGCGTACGGCCCCCGGGTGCGCACGCCGCCATGGACGTACAGGGTGTTCAGCGGGGACAGCGAGGTCGGGGACCAGCTGCGGTTGCCGGTGATGCCGACCGTGCTGAAGGAGCGGCCGTGGTAGCTGTTGCGCATGGCCAGCACGGTGTTGCTGCGCCGGTAGGCGGTGGCGAGCAGCAGGGCGGTGTCGTTGGCCTCGGTGCCGGAGGTGGTGAAGAACACGCGGGCGTCCGGGATGGCGCTCACCCGGGCGATGCGCTCGGCGAGTTCGACCATCGGCCGGTTGAGGTAGAGGGTCGAGGAGTGGATGATCCGGGCGGCCTGCTCGCTGACCGCCTTGGTCACCTCGGGCAGCGCGTGCGCGGTCGACGTCGTCAGGATGCCGCCGAAGAAGTCCAGGTACCTGCGGCCGGCGGAGTCCCAGACGTACCGTCCCTCGCCGTGGGTGATCTCGATCGGGTCGTCGTAGTAGAGGGCGAGCCAGTCGGGCAGCACACGGCGGTGACGGGAGTAGAGGTCGTTCACGGCCGCACCAGCCCGTCGTAGGCGTCGGGGCGGCGGTCACGGTAGAAGGCCCACTGCTGCCGCACCTCCTCGATGAGGCCGAAGTCGAGGTCGCGGACGACGAGTTCCTCGGACTTGTCGTCGGCGGTCTCCCCCACGAAGCGTCCGCGCGGATCGACGAAGTAGGAGGTGCCGTAGAAGTCGTTGTCGCCGTACTCCTCCTGCCCCACCCGGTTGATGGCGGCGATGAAGTACTCGTTGGCGACGGCCGCGGCGGGCTGCTCCAACTGCCACAGGTGGGCGGACAGGCCCCGGTGGGTGGCGGAGGGGTTGTAGACCAGCTGGGCGCCGTTCAGGCCGAGTTGGCGCCAGCCCTCCGGGAAGTGCCGGTCGTAGCAGATGTAGACCCCGACCTTGCCCACGGCGGTGTCGAAGACGGGCCAGCCCAGGTTGCCGGGCTTGAAGTAGTACTTCTCCCAGAAGCCCTTGACCTGGGGGATGTGGTGCTTGCGGTACTTGCCGAGGTAGGTGCCGTCGGCGTCGATCACGGCGGCGGTGTTGTAGTAGAAACCGGACTGCTCGACCTCGAAGACCGGGACGACGATCACCATGCCGGTCTCGCGGGCGAGGTCCCGCATCCGGCGGACGGTCGGCCCGTCGGGCACCGGCTCGGCCCAGCGGTAGTGCTCCGGCTCCTGCACCTGGCAGAAGTAGGGGGCGTTGAAGACCTCCTGGAAACCGATGATCCGTGCGCCCCGGCGAGCCGCCTCCCGGGCGTGCTCCTCGTGTTTCGCCACCATGGACTCGGTGTCGCCGGTCCAGGTGGCCTGGACCAGAGCGGCGCGTACGACGTTGGCCATGAGCTGCTCCTTCGACGCGGCCTCAGAGCCTCTACGCCCGTAGAGCAGGCCGTAGAGGGACGAACGTAAGCCTCCGGGAGGCCCTTGCCAAGACCATCGTCGTCAACCCGCGGAGTCGATCACGTTTCGCACTCCGGTGGGTGAGCGGAACCGCCGGTCGGGGGGCGGACGGGATGCGCTCCCCCCGCCGCCGGTCACGGGCCGTGGCCGGCGACCCGCAGCGCGTGCACCACGTCCCAGTGCCGCTCGTCGGACACGCCGTGCGCGGCCCTCAGCAGGAGGGGCACCAGGCGCTCCGGACCGGCGGCGGCGCACCGGGCGGCCTCCTCGGGCGTACGGACCCGCACGCAGGCGTCCAGCAGGGCCCACGCCTCCCGGTGCCGGCCCTCCTCGTCGAGCCGCAGCACGGCCGCACCGATCTGCTCCGCCGGCCTCGCCACGCCCTGCCGCAGCATCTGCCGTGCGTCGGCGTCGCGGCCGGCCGCGGCGAGCGCGTCGGCGGTGGTGACCAGCCGCTCGACGGGCAGCGAGGCGGCCTCCCAGAGCAGCGTGGTCCAGTCGGCCCCGAGCCCGGCCCGGTGCAGGGCGTCCGCGAGCGGCGGCAGCCGGCCGGCGGGCCACCGCGCGGCCTCGGCCAGCAGCGCGTGCGCCTCGCCGCTGCGTCCCTCGGCCCGCAGCCACGCGAGCCGCTCCACGGCCCCGGTGACCGCCTCCCCGGCCCCTTCGTCCACCACCGCGGCAGCCACCGGCACCGCCGGGGCCGGCCCCCCGGCCCCGGCGAACCGGGCCCCGCGAGGTGTACGGCCCCCGGCGCCGGCGCCCGGCCCGGAGGCCTGCGGCACGGCCACCGGGGTGCCCGCCTCGCCCTCCCCCATCCCGGCGAACCGCGCACCACCACGACGACGCCTGCGGGGCGGGGGCGTCACGGGCGGGGCGGGGGCCGTCGGGGGTACGGGGGCCGCCGAGGTGGGCGACACCGGCGGCCCGGGGGCTACCGGCGGGTACCAGGGCGCGCCGCCGGAAACGGCACCGGAAGACGCCGGACGAGCCGGGGGCGTCGTACGGGACGGGCCCTCCCGGCTCGCCGCGCGCGGGGTCCGGCCGGGGAACGCGTGTGCCGCCGGCCGGTCCAGGCCGGCCATGCGGGAGCGCAGTTCGGCGCAGCGTGCGGTGGCGCGTTCGTGGTCGTCGCGGGCCTGGGCGAGTTCGAGACGGAGGGTCTCGGCGCGCGCCCCGGACACCGGCCCGGACAGCAGACGGCTCAGCTCGGCGTGGCGTTCCGCGGCGTACCGCTGCTCGCGGAGCATGACGTCGAGCCGGTCGGCCAGGACGTCCCGGGCGCCGGGCCGGGCGTCGTACGCGGTGAGCGCGGCGGCGTGCAGCGCGCGGGCCCCTTCCCGCTCGGCCGCCGCGACGGCGGGACCGCAGGCCGCGCCGAGGTCCTCCAGCAGGGCCTCGACGACATCCCACGGGGGGATCTCGCGCCCGTCCAGGCAGGCCCGCATGCCCTCGGGATCGCGGTGCCAGAAGACCGCGCTCCAGCCCCCGCCCTGCCCGAGCCGCGCCAGGAGTACGTCCAGGTAGCTCGCGAACTCCCGCACACGGCCGGGGAGTCGATCCACCGCCATCGCCTCCGCTCCCGCCCGGCTGCCGGCACTCCACCCGGTAGGCAACACCAGTCGTGTTACGGACCTGCTACGCACAGTTTTCCGGCAGCGCGCGAACGGCTCCGGACGAGATCCCCGGCCAGGGCCTCCCGGCACTCACGCCACCCGAAGGGGCGCGCGGAACCGCGCGGGCGACACGGACCCCGCGCACCTGCCGACGAACACCACCCCGTACCCCCGCATCCGGCGAGGGACACCACGGCGAACATGCCCGCCGCAGGGGATCGTGTCATCGTGGGCATGAACCGCCCCCACCCGGTTACCCGGCGGAGCCAGTCGTCAGCGAAGGAACGCAACGCCATGAGCAACGGCTACCCTCCTGACCCCTTCGGCGAGTTCCTGGCCCGCTTCTTCGGCGGCGCCCCGGGCGGTGCCCCCGGCCCCCGGCACATCGACATCGGCCGCCTGCTCAGCCAGCCGGCCCGGGAGCTGGTCAGAGGGGCCGCACAGTACGCCGCCGAGCACGGCAGCCGGGACCTGGACACCCAGCACCTGCTGCGCGCGGCGCTGTCCACCGAGCCCACCCGGAGCCTGCTGAGCCGGGCGGGCGCGGACCCGGACTCGCTCGCGACGGAGATCGACGGCCGGGCCGGTCCGGTCGCGCACGGGCCGGGCGAGGCGCCGCCGCCGACGTCGCTGTCGCTGACCCCGGCGGTCAAGCGGGCCCTGCTGGACGCGCACGACCTGGCGCGGGCGAGCGGCGCCGGGTACATCGGTCCGGAGCACGTGCTGAGCGCGCTGGCCGCGAATCCGGACTCGGCGGCCGGGCACATCCTGAACGCGGCCCGCTTCTCGGCGGGCTCCCTGCCGCCGGAGGCCCCGGACAGCAGCCAGCCCCGCCCGGAGCGGCAGCGGCCGACCGGCACGCCGACCCTGGACAAGTACGGCCGTGATCTGACCGAGCTGGCCCGGCAGGGCCGGGTCGACCCGGTCATCGGCCGGGACGCGGAGATCGAGCAGACCATCGAGGTGCTGTCGCGGCGCGGCAAGAACAACCCGGTGCTGATCGGTGACGCCGGGGTCGGCAAGACGGCCGTCGTGGAGGGCCTGGCCCAGCGCATCGCGGACGGTGACGTCCCGGACGTCCTGGCGGGGCGCAGGGTCGTGGCCCTGGACCTCACGGGTGTCGTGGCCGGCACCCGCTACCGGGGTGACTTCGAGGAACGCCTGAACAACATCGTGGAGGAGATCCGCGCGCACTCCGACCGGCTGGTGGTGTTCATCGACGAGCTGCACACCGTCGTGGGCGCGGGGGGCGGCGGCGAGGGCGGCGCGATGGACGCCGGGAACATCCTCAAGCCGGCTCTCGCCCGGGGCGAGCTGCACATCGTGGGCGCGACCACGCTGGAGGAGTACCGCCGGATCGAGAAGGACGCGGCGCTGGCCCGCCGGTTCCAGCCGATCCTGGTGCCGGAGCCGACGACCGCGGACACGATCGAGATCCTGCGCGGGCTGCGCGACCGGTACGAGGCCCACCACCAAGTCCGTTACACCGACGAGGCGCTGGTCGCCGCCGTGGAGCTGTCGGACCGGTATCTCACCGACCGGCGGCTGCCCGACAAGGCGATCGACCTGATCGACCAGGCGGGCGCGCGGGTCCGGCTCGGTGCCGGCACGAAGGGCACGGACGTGCGCGCGATGGAGCGCGAGGTGGAGCAGCTGGTCCGGGACAAGGACCAGGCGGTCGCGGACGAGGACTACGAGCAGGCCAAGCAGCTGCGCGACCGGATCACCGAGCTGAAGCAGCGGATCACGGCGGCCAGCGGCGACGGGAGGGCCGACGAGGGGCAGCTGGAGGTGACGGCGGAGGCCATCGCCGAGGTGGTGTCCCGCCGGACCGGCATCCCGGTCAGCCGGCTCACGCAGGAGGAGAAGGAGCGGCTGCTCGGCCTGGAGGAGCATCTGCACCAGCGGGTCGTCGGCCAGGAGGAGGCCGTCGGCGTGGTCGCGGAGGCGGTGCTGCGGTCCCGCGCGGGGCTGGCCAGCCCGCACCGGCCGATCGGCAGCTTCCTGTTCCTCGGCCCGACCGGTGTCGGCAAGACGGAGCTGGCCCGGGCGCTGGCCGAGGCCCTGTTCGGCAGCGAGGACCGGATGGTCCGGCTCGACATGAGCGAGTACCAGGAGCGGCACACCGTCTCGCGGCTGGTGGGCGCCCCGCCCGGGTACGTCGGCCACGAGGAGGCGGGGCAGCTCACCGAGGTGGTGCGCCGGCACCCGTACTCGCTGCTCCTGCTCGACGAGGTGGAGAAGGCGCACCCGGATGTCTTCAACATCCTGCTCCAGGTGCTGGACGACGGCCGGCTGACCGACTCCCAGGGGCGGACCGTGGACTTCACCCACACGGTCATCGTGATGACGAGCAACCTGGGCTCCGAGGCGATCACCCGGCGCGGTGCCGGGATCGGGTTCGGGCCGGGCGGTGCGGACGCGGACGAGGAGGCGCGGCGGGAGCAGATCCTGCGGCCGCTGCGGGAGCACTTCCGGCCGGAGTTCCTCAACCGTATCGACGAGATCGTGGTCTTCCGGCAGCTGACGGGCGAGCAACTGCGGCAGATCACCGACCTGTTGCTGGAGGGCACCCGGCGGCTCCTGGAAGGGCAGGGCATCTCGGTGGACTTCACGCCCGCGGCCGTCGACTGGCTCGCCGAGCGCGGCTACCAGCCGGAGTACGGCGCCCGGCCGCTGCGCCGCACGATCCAGCGCGAGGTGGGCAACCAGCTGTCCCGGCTGCTGCTGAACGGCACGATCGCCAGGGGCAGCCGGGTGACGGTGGACGCGCAGGACGGGCGGCTGGACTTCCGCACGGACGAAGCCCGGCCCCCCGCACCCGAGTTGTGAGCGTGTCCCCCGGCTCCCCGGGGGACACTGCCGTCCACGGTGCCGCCGTCTACGGTGCCGGGTCGACCACCATCGCCGAGCCGCCGCCGCGCCGCACCTTCTCGGCGGCGGCCAGCCACTTCCCGCCCGGCAGCCGCTGCACACCGGTCGCCGCGCCGATCTCCGGGTTCACCTTGAAGCTGTGCCCGAGGGCCTCCAGCCGCGCCCGGATGTCACTGTCGTACAGGGCGGGTTCGATCTCCGTCTGGGCCGCGTTGCGCTGGCTGGCGCGCGGGGCGGCGATGGCGTCGACCAGCGGCAGCCCCCGGTCCAGGAAGCCGGTGAGCGTCTGGAGCACGGTGGTGATGATGGTCGCGCCGCCGGGCGAGCCGAGCGCCACCACCGGCCTGCCGTGCCGGTCCAGGACGATCGTCGGGGAGATCGAGGAGCGCGGGCGCTTGCCCGGGCCCGGCAGGTTGGGGTCGTGCACGGCCGGGTTGGCCGGCGCGAAGGAGAAGTCGGTCAGCTCGTTGTTGAGCAGGAAGCCCCGGCCGGGGACGGTGATGCCGCTGCCGCCGGTCTGCTCGATGGTGAGCGTGTAGGAGACGACGTTGCCCCACTTGTCGGCCACGGTGAGGTGGGTGGTGTTCTCCCCCTCGTAGGTCGTCGGGGCCGCCGTGCCGCCCTTTCCGCAGGCCGCGGGGTGGCGCGGGTCGCCGGGCGCGAGCGGGCTGGTGAGGACCGCGTCGCCGCGGATCAGGCAGGCGCGCGAGTCGGCGAACCGCTGCGACAGCAGCTGCTTCGTCGGTACGTCCTCGAAGGCGGGGTCACCGACCCAGCGCCCGCGGTCGGCGAAGGCGATGCGGCTGGCCTCGATGAAGCGGTGCAGATACTGCGTCCTGCTCGCCTTGGAGAGGTCGCTGTTCTCCAGGATGTTGAGCGCCTCGCCGACGGTGGTGCCGCCGGAGGAGGAGGGGGCGATGGAGTACACGTCCAGGCCGCGGTACGACGTCCGGGTGGGCGCCTGGAACTTGGCGTGGTAGACGGCCAGGTCCTTCTCGGCCAGCTTGCCGGGGCGCGCGTTCCAGTGGGAGGCGGGGTCCACCGGCGGGTGTTCCACCGTGCTGACGATGTCGTCGCCGATGTCGCCGTGGTAGATCGCGTCGACGCCCTTGCGGCCCAGCTCCTCGTAGGTGCGGGCGAGTTCGGGGTTCTTGAACGTGGAGCCGGTGACCGGCAGCCGTCCGCCCGGCAGGAACAGCTTCGCGGTGTCCGGGAAGTAGCGGAACCGGGTCTCGTTGGACGCGGTCTGCGAGCGGAAGGTGTCGTCCACGGTGAAGCCGGAGCGCGCGATCCGCTCGGCCGGCTTCAGTACCGTGCCGAGCCTCCTGGTGCCCCACTCCCCCAGCGCGCGTTGCCAGGTGGCGGGGGTGCCCGGGGTGCCGACGCTCAGGCCGCTGCTGACGGCGGCGTCGAAGGCGAGCGGTTTGCCCTTCTCCAGGAACAGGTCGGAGTCGGCGCTCAGCGGCGCGGTCTCGCGGCCGTCGATGGTGTGGACGGTGCGGGTCCGGGCGTCGTAGTAGACGAAGTAGCCGCCCCCGCCGATGCCGGCCGAGTAGGGCTCGGTCACGCCGAGCGCGGCGGCCGTGGCGACGGCCGCGTCGACCGCGTTGCCGCCCTTCTTGAGGACCTCGATGCCGGCGGCGGAGGCGTCCGGGTCGACGCTGGCGACCGCGCCGCCGTACCCGACGGCCACCGGAACCTTCGCCGGCGTCCCGCTCGTTGCCGTGCCGGGCGGGGCCGCCGCCCCCACCGACACCATGGCGGCCGAGACCGCCAGTACCGCCAGTTTCCGCGTGCCAGGACGACCCATCCGTACCTCCCGTCGGGACAGTCCGCGCAGCGTAACCAGATTGCCGTAGTACTGACAGTACGCCTCGGCGGCCCGCCACACGAACGTCACACATCGAACACCGGTACGTACGTCTACCCCCGGGCCCGCTAGCATGCGCGGCCATGAACGACGACGTGCGCAACATCGTCCTCGGTGTGCTGGCGGCCGGCGTCAGTGCCGCGCTGGGCTGGCTGACCCGCACCTTCCTGTGGCGGCGGGGGCTGCGCCGCAAGCAGGCCTTCTTCGGGCTGCCGGACCACTCCGAGGCGCTGCTGGTGGTGAACCGCAACGCGGGCGGGCCCGAACTGGCGGTGATGCGGCACGACGTGTTCGCCCTGCTGGAGTTGTCCGCGCTCATCAAGGACTGCCGCGCGCACGCCCAGGTCGTCGCGCACGACGCCGCCCGGCAGGGTTTCGGGGAGCGTACGGAGTTCTGCCTCGGCGGCCCCGTCTCCAACCACCGCACGGCGGCTCATCTGTCCTCGCTGCTGCCGGGCGTGCGCGTGAACGTGGAGGCCGAGGCCGGTGCGGACCGCGGGGCCTTCCGGATCGACGGCTCCGACTACCGCGCGGAGACCGGCCGGAGCGAGTACGTGCTGCTCGCCCGGCTCACCGTGGGCGAGCGGCGCGACTCCCGCCCGGTGTTCCTCTTCTGCGGCCAGAGCGCCATCACCAACCAGGCCGCCACCCGTTATCTCGCCCGCCACCACGAGCGGCTGGCCCGCAGGTACCGCGCCGGTTCCTTCGTCCTGCTGCTGAAGGTGGTCAACTCGCGGGCGTACGGCCCGGATGTGGTGGAGCTGGTGGCGGACGTGACGCGGGCGGCACGCACACCGCGGCCCGAGCCCGTCGCCGGCGGCGACGAGTGAGCCCTCAACAATCTTTACCCGCACGTAACTTACCGACGGGTTACTTACGGTAAGCAGGCGCGGTTACCGTCGGGTCACTTTGCACGGAACGAGTGAAGGAGTGACCCCGTGGGACACAGTCGTGCCGCTCTGCGCACCTCCGCCGCGGCAGCCGTCTCGGCGGCCCTGATCGCCGGCGCCGTCACCGGCCTCGCACCGGCCGCCGAGGCCGCCCCGTCCGTCCGCTTCGTCGACATCACCGGTGACGGCGGCACCGTGCTCAAGGCCAACGTCCTCACGCCCGCGGGCGCCGACGCCTCGGCCCGCTACCCGCTCGTCGTACTGCCCACGAGCTGGGGCCTGCCCCAGGTGGAGTACCTCGCCCAGGCGCAGAAGCTCGCCGACTCCGGCTATGTGGTGGTCGGTTACAACGTGCGCGGCTTCTGGCAGTCCGGCGGCCGGATAGAAGTGACCGGTCCGCCCGACGTAGCGGACGCCTCCCGGGTCATCGACTGGGCCCTGGCCCACACCCCGGCCGATCCGCGGCACATCGGCATGGCCGGGGTGTCGTACGGCGCCGGGATCAGCCTGCTCACCGCCGCGCACGACAAGCGCGTCAAGGCCGTGGCCGCGCTCAGCGGCTGGGCGGACCTGATCGACTCCATCTACTCGGGCCGCACCCAGCACCTCCAGGCGGCGGCCGTGCTGGACGGCGCCGCCACCCTGACCGGCCGCGAGAGTCCCGAACTGCGCGCCATCTTCGACAACCTGTACTCCTCGAACCTGTCGAAGGAACAGGAGATGATCGACTGGGGGAAGAAACGTTCCGCCGTGACCTATACCGACCAGCTGAACGCGAACGGTGCCGCGGTCATGCTGGCCAACGCCTGGGGCGACACGGTCTTCCCGGTGAACCAGTACGCCTCCTTCTACGAGAAGCTGACCGGGCCCAAGCGGCTGGAGCTGCGCCCCGGCGACCACGCCACCCCGGAACTGACCGGCCTGTTCGGGCTGCCCAACGACGTGTGGACGGACACCGAGCGCTGGTTCGACCACTACCTCAGAGGCGCCGACAACGGCATCGAGCGCGAACAACCGGTCCGGCTGAAGTCCCGTAGCGCGGGGGGATACGAGGGCTACCCGGACTGGAAGTCGGTCGCCGCGACCCGGCGGAGGATCGCGCTGGCGGGCTCCCCCACGATCCACGCGAACGTCGACTCCGGCGCGGACGGCGGCATCGTCTTCCTCTCCAGCATCCTGGACCAGGTCGCCCGACTGCCCCCCGTCGCCTCGATGCCGCTGCTGCCGCGCCGCTGGGCGGCCGTCTGGCAGTCGGAACGGTACGGCAGCGCCCAGCGGGTGCGCGGCACGGCGAGCCTGCACACCACGCTCACCCCGACCGCGGAGAGCGGCACCCTGATCGCCTACCTGTACGACGTGGGCCCGCTCGGCCTGGGCCGGCTCGTCACCCACGCGCCGTACACCTGGCACGGGCGGACGCCCGGCGCACCGTTCACCGTCGACCTGGACCTGTTCTCCACGGCCTACGACGTCCCCGCCGGGCACCGCCTCGCGCTGGTGGTCGACACGGTCGACCCGCTCTACCTCGAGCACAACCCGTCCGGCGCGCAGCTGACCTTCTCCTCGCCCGTGGACGACCCGTCGTACGTGTCCGTCCCCTTGCGCGAGCAGTGATCTCCGGCTGCCGCCGGACGAGCCTGGCCCGTGTGGTCTGCTGCCCCCTTGCGGTCCCGGGGCCATGGGGGGGCTCCCCACCCGGCAGCAGCGTCCCAGGGCCGGCCGCGGCGACCGCCACGGCCGGCCCTGGGACTGCGCTGCTCACGGCGGGACACCCGGCCGGCGAACCACGAGAGCAGCAGGCACATCCCGATGTGGATCGGCGGTCACCATCACCACGGGGATGAACGGCAAATCGTAGTCGAGGTTGGCGGCGATGCGTTTCCCGGCATGGGGGAACTCCTCGCGGGACTCGCGCGAGCCGTGCGTGAACGCGGCCTCCCACCGGCCGCGTTCGCCGGTGTCCACGGCCGCGCGGGGCACCTCCTGCCTCGCCCCGGCATCCGCAACCAGTCCCGTTCGGCGGGGAGTTGCCGGGCGTGCCGGACCATCCCGGCCCGAGCCGCAGGGACACCGGCGAGGGGCGGGGAGGCTCCCCGGTGTCAGGCCTCGGCGATCTCCGCGTACAGCTGGGACAGCTCGGGAACCCCGCTGACCGCCCACTCCTGTCCGGCCGGCACCACTTCGAACGTGCGGCCGGAGGCGAGCCGCACGACGGGCTCGCCGTCGGAGGTGATCTGCCAGGCGGCGCCGGGTACGGTCCGCACCACGACCGTGCCCAGGTACAGCCCGGCGTCGTGGCCCAGCCAGGGCAGCAGCTCGGCGTCGTCCCGCCAGCGCGGCACCAGCTGGTCCAGGGCCTCCAGCGAGGCCGGGGTGTCGTCGAGGCGGACGCCCGCCCGGACCGCCTGCGAGCGCAGCAGCTCGCACTCGGAGAGCAGGGCCGCGACCGCCCCCGGGTCGGCGGGGAGCGCCGCGTCACCGTTCTTCTTGTGCCGGGGGCCCAGGAACGGAAGGTGCATGGACCCAGCGTGGCATCACACGTCCAGGTCGACCACCACCGGCGCGTGGTCGGAGGCGCCCTTGCCCTTGCGCTCCTCGCGGTCGACGTAGGCGTCCTTGACGGCCCGGGCGAACGGCGCGTTGCCGTACACCAGGTCGATGCGCATGCCGCGGTTCTTGGGGAAGCAGAGCTGGCGGTAGTCCCAGTAGGTGAACGGCTGGTCGTACTTCAGCGGACGCGGCACGACGTCGCTCAGGCCCGCCTCGCGCAGGGCGGCCAGGGCGGCGCGCTCGGCCGGGGTGACATGGGTGGAACCCTCGAAGGCGGCCCGGTCGAAGACGTCGTCGTCCGTCGGCGCCACGTTGTAGTCGCCCAGCACCGCGAACGGGCGGCTGCCCTGCGCGTCGTCCCGCACCGCCGCTCTCAGGGCCTCGAGCCACTGGAGCTTGTAGGCGTAGTGCGGGTGTCCGACCTCGCGGCCGTTGGGCACGTACACCGACCAGACGCGGACCGGGCCGCAGGTCGCCGAGAGGGCGCGCGGCTCGGTCACGCCGTCGTAGCCGGGGTCACCGGGCAGGCCCTTGACCACGTCCTCGATGCCGACGCGGGAGAGCACCGCGACGCCGTTCCACCGGCCGGTCGCGTGGACCGCCGCCTCGTAGCCCAGCTCGCGCAGCTGGTCGACCGGGAACTGCTCCTCGGCGATCTTGGCCTCCTGGAGGCAGAGCACGTCGGTGCCGCTGCTCTCCAGCCAGGCCAGCAGCCTCGGCAGGCGGGCGGTGATCGAGTTCACGTTCCAGGTGGCGATGCGCATGTCCCCCAACCTACCCGGCAGGTCCGACAACCGGCCGTGCTCACAGATCGGTGGAGGCCCCCGGGGCCAGCCGCCGGTGGTCCGTGCCGCCCAGGGCGCCGATCTGACGGTCGTAGATCGGCCGGGCGAGGTCGGTGAGCAGGGCGTCGTGGACGTCGTAGGCGCGCTGCGGCCCGACCTCGCGGACGTAGTCGATCACCTCGGAGATCTTGCTCCAGGGGGCCATCACGGGCAGCATCAGGGTCTCCACCGGGCGGGCCGGGACGGTGAGGGCGTCGCCGGGGTGGAAGACCCTGCCGCCGTCGATCAGGAAGCCGACGTTGGCGATCCGCGGAATGTCCGGGTGGATCACCGCATGCAGCTCGCCGTGGACCTCCACCTCGAAGCCGGCGGCGCGGAACGTGTCGCCGTGGCCGACGGTGTGCACCCGGCCGGGGAAGGCCGCCGCGAGCTGGTCGGCGACGGACCTCGGCGCCCAGATCCCGGCGGCCGGGTTCGCCTCCAGGGCGGCCCGCAGCCGGCCCTCGTCGAAGTGGTCCGGGTGCTCGTGCGTGACCAGGACGGCGTCCGCGCCGACCGCCGCGTCCTCCTCCGAGAACCCGCCCGGGTCGATGACGAGGGTGCGCCCCTCCTTGTCGAGGCGGACGCAGGCGTGGGACTTCTTCGTGAGCTTCATGTCCCCCATCCTGCCGTCCGCGGCCGCCCCTCGGGGCCCTACTCGGCGGGCGTGGTCTCCTCCCGGATGACCTCCCGGGCCACCCGGAACGCGCGGTTCGCGGCCGGCACCCCGCAGTAGACGGCCGCCTGGAGCAGCACCTCCGCGATCTCGTGCGGGGTCAGTCCGTTGCGCAGGGCCGCACGGGTGTGGGCCGCCAGCTCCTCCTGGTGACCGCCCGCGACCAGCGCGGTGAGCGTGATGCAGCTGCGGGTACGGCGGTCCAGGCCCGGCCGGTCCCAGATCTCGCCCCAGGCGTACCGGGTGACGAACTCCTGGAAGTCCCCGGAGAACTCGTCGGCCTCCGCCAGCGCCCGGTCCACGTGCGCGTCGCCGAGCACCTCCCGGCGGATCTTCAGCCCGGTCCCGTACCGGTCGGGCTGCCCGGCGGCCTGCGCCGGTACGGCCGCCGGGGCGATCTCGGCGATCGGCGCGGCCTGCGGCGGCGCGGCCGGGACCGGGACGGCCGGGGCACTGGGCAGGACGTTCTGGCCGGTGTCGAAGGACTGCTGCCAGGCGCTGGAGAAGTGGTGCACCAGCAGGTCGGTGACGGCGGCGGGCTGCTCCACCGGGACCAGGTGGGAGGCGCCGGGGACGACCGCGAGGCGGGCGTCCGGGATGCCGGCGACCAGGGTGCGGGCCTCGGCGGGACCGGTGACCTGGTCGTCGGCACCGACCAGCACCAGCGTCGGCACACCGACCCGGCCCAGTTCCGGCCGGACGTCGAACCCGGCGAGCGCCTCGCAGGCGGCGATGTAACAGCCCGGATCGGTGGTGCGGACCATCTGCACGGCCCACTCGGTAATCGCCGGCTGCGCGGCGGCGAACCCGCCGGTGAACCAGCGGTCCGGCGCGGTCCGGGCGATCGGGTCGAGCCCGTTGGTGCGCACGATCACCCCACGCTGCCGGAACTCGTCCGCGGTGCCGAACCGGGGCGAGGCCGCGACCAGCGCGAGGGAGGCCAGCCGCTCGGGGTGCCGCAGGACCAGCTCGATACCGACGGCCCCGCCCAGCGCACAGCCCGCGTACCCGAACCGCTGCACTCCCAGCGCGTCCAGCGTCACCAGCAGCCGGGCGGTCAGCTCGGCGACGGAACCGGCCGGGTGGGCCGGGGCGCCGCCGTGGCCGGGCAGATCGAACCGGAAGACCCGCCACTGCTTGACCAGCTCCGGCACCTGGCGGTCCCACATGTGCCATGTGGTACCCAGTGAGGGACCCAGGATCAGGACCGGAGCGTCTTCTGGCCCGTCAAAGCGGTATTGCAGGGTGTTGGGGGGTGTCTCACTCACGCCCCAGACCCTCTCACGTCTCACGAAATCTCACACGGCCAGGTGAACCCGGCGGCGCGTGACCCTCGCGGCGCGGCATGCCCGGCACTGCCGAGACCCTCATGGGTCCAGGTACGGGTTCTTCGATGGGCACGCCTGACCGTGGGGACAGTGCGTCCTCCTGGCTCGCGCACCCTTCCACTCCCTGCGCCGCACAGCTTCCCACCCTCGGCACGGCTTCCAGACGGTCTGGTTTGCAGCAAAGCGTGTAGTGCCGTCCCCAAGGGTCGGCATGACGCACCTGAAAACCTTCCCGGGATTCACCGGCGAACAGCCCGAACGCCACACGGCGGGCAAGCTCTGCCTTGGCCGTAGCCTGGCCGCCCTCCCCCCTTGCCGTCGCTGGTCCACAGCCAACAGCGGCCTCCGGGTCACCTCGATCTGACTGCCATACGGCTGGGCAGGTCGCTCAATCGGCAGGCCGCCTGAGTCACGCTTGCCCCTCCGTCGCAGCACCGTGCAGGCCGTCCCACGTTGTGGCGGCTCCGCGGAGGTCCTCCACGTCCGGCTTCACGTACCACTTCTTGGTGGTCTTGACGTTCGTGTGCCCGGCCCACCGGGCAAGGATGTGATCCAGCACGCCTTTGTTGGCGAGGTATGTGAGGCAGGAGGAGCGAGCGTCGTAGAGGCGCACTCTGCGGAGTTCGAGGATCTCCATGAGCCGGTAAGCGCGTCTGCGGAGCTGCTTGATCGTGAAGGCTTCCCCGGTCTCGTGCACCACGAGAAGCCTCACCGAGGACGAGCTTCTCCTTGGCTTGGAGAGCCCTGAACGATTTGAGGGCAACCAGCACCGGTGCCGGCAAAGGAAGATCCCGCTCCCCAGCCAGGGACCTGGTGTCCTTCTCCACAACGTACCGATTTCCCATCATCGTCCGCGTGTTGGCTATGGTGATCGTGGCGGCTTCCAAGTTCACGTCTTCCCATCGGAGTCCGCAGACTTCAGCCGGACGTAGACCCATGAGGGACAGCAAGAGGGCAGCGTAGAGCCACACCGTGAATGAACGTCTGAATCTCCTGCACGTTCCACGGCTTCACCTCCTGCTTCCTTCGCTCTTCTTTACGTGCCCTACGTGGGATGGTCACATGTTGGGCTACAAGCATGGTTACTAACGAGCTCGTGCACGGTAGGCAGTGAGGCGTCGAGGATGGCGGCGGGGCCCGGTGTTCACACCTGCCGTGCCGACGTCAGGTCCGCGGTCTGCTGGTGGGACAGCAGGCCGGCGACGGCTTGGACGATGTCGCTCATGTGCTCACGGCGGCCGAGGTGGCGGGCCGGGGCGCGCCAGTTCTTCAGGTGGGCGATGCCGTGCTCGACCCGGATGCCTCGTGAGGAGTGCGCCTTGCGCTGCCGCTCGTGCATTTCCTCGTACCAGTCCGGAGCGTTCTTCTTGAACTTGCGATGCGGAGGTGTGACCACACGTCCGCCGGTCTGGGCTCCCAGGCCCTGGTAGCCGGCATCGGCAAGGATCTCCAAGGCGAGATCGTCGGCCAAGAGCTTGACCAGCCCTAACTGGCGGCCGTGGGTGATGTCCGCGCAGCTTCCAGGCATGATCGGGCTGCAGAAGAGCACCCGGCCGTCGCCGCCCGTGACGACCATGGTCTTGGCGGCGTTCTGCTTGTTCTCGCCGGCGACGAACTTGTCCCGGTCCTTGCGTCCGGCGGCCGGTCGGCGGACCCGGATCTCGGTGCCGTCGACGATGCCGGTCTTCCCGCTAACGCCGAGATGGTCGACGACCTCGGCCAGAGTCCGCAGCCGAAGGCCATGACCGTGCAGCCTCGCTCGGCGACCAGCGGTCGCATCTTGCCGACGGCGCGGGTGACAGTAGAGCGGTCCACGTCGAACCAGCAGGCGAGCACGTCGTGCGTGACTCCGTGCCGCAGGTGCACGAGGGTGGCCAGGAGCCGGTCGACGAAGGCCAGCCGGTGCTTGGCTCCGGCGCCCACCGCCCGCTTCCGCGGCCTGGACGCAAGCTTGGCCTGGTGGCGTTGATGCTACAACGGGCCCACCTCGGCAACGAGTTCAGCAATTACGTCCGCGGACAGGCCCCTGATCCTCCGGTCGCTGATGATCGCTGCACGAGACAAGTTCCCCACCACACGACAATGGGTCTGCTGCAGGTTCGGGTGACAGGTTCGTCACGCGGCCTGGAAGGCCGGTGTGGTCATGACGGTCTCGAACTCGACGGGGGTCAGCCGGCCGAGCGAGGCTTGTCTGTGGCGGCGGTGGTATGTCCGCTCGATCCAGGTCACGACCGCGATCCGTAGTTCCTCGCGGGTGGCCCACGTCCGGCGGTCGAGGACGTTCTTCTGTAGCAGGCTGAAGAAAGACTCCATGGCCGCGTTGTCGCCTGCCGCCCCGACCCGTCCTATTGAGCCGGCCATCCGGTGGCGGTCGAGAGCGCGGACGAATTTCCGGGACCGGAACTGCGATCCGCGATCGCTGTGCAGGATGCATCCGTCGACGTGTTCGCGCCGGGCCACGGCGTTGTCCAAGGCGGTCACGGCCAGGCGGGACTTCATCCGCGCGTCGATGGAGTAGCCCCACGATCCTGTTGCTGAAGGCGTCCTTGATCGCGCAGAGGTACAACTTCCCTTCACCGGTGACATGTTCGGTGATGTCGGCGAGCCACAGCCGGTTCGGGCCGGGCGCGGTGAAGTTGCGGCTCACGAGATCGTCGTGCACCGGCGGGCCAGCCTTCTTGCTCCGGCCGCGCTTCTTGCCGAACACGCTCCACCAGTGGTTGTCCCGGCAGATCCGCCACGCGGTCCGGTCAGCCATCCCTGCCCCGGCACCACGTGCTTCATCAGCAAGGAACCGGTAGCCGAACTCCGGGTCGTCCCGGTGGGCGTCGAACAGTGCGTTCGCGCGATATGCCTCCTCCAGCACGGCGTCGGCCACCGGCTTGTCGAGCCAGCGGTAGTAGGGCTGTCTGGCGAGCTTGAGCACCCGGCACATCACCGCGACGGGCACCCCGTCCACGGCCAGCTCTCTCACGAGCGGGTAAATCCTTTTCCCGGCAGATAAGCCTGCGAAAGATAGGCCGCGGCCCGGCGCAGGACCTTGTTCTCCTGCTCCAGCAGCTTGATCCGCCGACGCGCTTCTTGCAGTTCCGCGCTCTCCTGGCTGGTGACCCCGGGCTTGGTCCCGTCGTCGATGTCCGCCCGGCGCATCCACTTCCACAGCGTCATCGGATGGACCCCGCAGTCGGTGGCCACCTGCTCCACCGTGACACCCGGGCCACGGTTCCTCGCGACCCGCACGACGTCCAGGCGGAACTCTTCCGGATAGGGCTTGGGCACAGCGGCATCCTTCCCACCTGCCCCGCAGGGCAAGCCAGTTCAGATGTCACCCAATCGTGCGGCAGACCCAATGATCGACGCTCAGGAGCTCGACGCGTCACTGCCTACCGTGCACGAGCTCGTTAGCCGACGCGTAACGGCTCGATTCAGGGCGTCCTTCAATCGGGCGAGACTCATTTCCACGCTGGTCACTCCCAGCGGAGTACCTGCTTTACCACCACGTACACGCCCGTGCTTCAACGCCCAGTGCATCCACTCTTCTACATCTTCCTCGGTGAGTTCCTGAAGCCGGATGCGCCCCAGCTTCCCCCGAACCCGGTTGAGGGTGACCCGATAGTTGTAGACAGTGGTCTCTTCCAGGTCCTCTGCTTTCATGGCCAGCCACTGATCAAGCCACCCATTGACAGTTATCTGGTTGGGAGGTACGAATGTCCACCGCGCCACGGCGACCAGACGAGCCGATCGTGCTCGTACGGGTGCCACCGCAGGAGGTATGCCGGCCGGCCACCACCGTGATCGTCCGCTGGAACGCGCTGGGGCCCTGCCCGGCCGAAGCGCTGCAGCCCGGCGGCACCCGGCTCGGGGCGGCCAGGATCGACGGTGGCGAACTGTTCCCCGACGCCATCGCCGGCCCCGCCCTGCGCGGCCTGGTCGGTACCGAGGCCGCCCCCGGCCTGGTGCCGCTGTGCTACCTGGCCGAACACCCCGGCGGCGGCTACCACGCGTACGCGCAGATCCGCTTCCACCCCGAGGACGCCCGCTTCGTCCGCACCACCCGGGAACCAGTCGGCCACGGCCCGGCCGAGGAACTGCGCTGGTTCGACCCCGTGCTGACGGCGCACGCCGAGTCGAGCACGGCGCTCAACAACCACCTGCGGTACTTCCGCAAGCACTTCTCCCTCCTGCCCGCCGACCAAGCGCCCGGCGACCTCGACCACCGGTTCGTGGCAGCGGTACCAGGAGGCACCGACTTCGCGATATCGGCGGATTTGCGTTCGAGGTCCGGCCAACCAATCGCGCCGGAGTCGCGGCTCTTTGCCGCCTATCCTGGGTGCCATGAGTGACCAGACCTACGAAGACGCCCCGGAGCAGATGCGCGTCCGCCTGGCGAAGGTGGAGCGGCTCCGTGAGAACGGCGTCGACCCTTACCCGGTGAACTACCCCCGCACGCACACCATCGGGGAGATCCGGGAGAAATATCCTGATCTGGAAGTCGACACCGCGACCGGGGAGAGAGTCGGGGTCACGGGCCGGGTCATGCTGTCGCGCGTCGGCGGCAAGCTCTGCTTCGCCACTCTTCGGGACGGGACCGCCGCCATCCAGGTGATGATCTCGCTCGCAGGCGTCGGCGAGGAGGCACTTGCGGCCTGGAAGCGCGAGGTCGATCTCGGCGACCACGTCGGCGTGACGGGCGAGGTCATCTCGTCCAAGCGCGGCGAGCTGTCGATCATGGCGGAGAGTTGGGCCATCACGTCGAAATGCCTGCGTCCGCTACCCGAGAAGCACGCCGGGCTCACCGATCCCGAGGCGCGCGTCCGCTACCGCTATCTCGACCTCATCATCAACGACGAGGCCCGCAAGATGGCCACCTTGCGCAGCGACACCGTCCGGGCGATTCGAGACTTTTGGCACTCCGAGGGCTACCTCGAGGTCGAGACGCCCATGCTCCAACCGATCCATGGCGGCGCGGCGGCCCGGCCGTTCAAGACCCATATCAACGCCTACAACATGGAGATGTATCTCCGGATCGCGATCGAGCTGTACCTGAAGCGGCTCGTCGTCGGTGGTATCGAGAAGGTCTTCGAGGTCAATCGGAACTTCCGGAACGAGGGTGCCGACTCCACGCACAACCCCGAGTTCACGATGCTTGAGACCTACGGCACCTACCTCGACTACAACGACATGGCCGACCTCACCCAGCGGTCGGTTCAGCAGGCCGTCGTGGCCGCGCTGGGTACGACCGTTGTCGTCCATGACAACGTCGAGTACGACCTGGGCATCGCCGAGTGGCCGCGGAAGACCGTCTACGGCCTGGTCTCGGACGCCCTCGGCGAGGAGATCACTCCGCACACCTCGATCGACGACGTCCGCAAGCTCTCCGACGCCCGCGGGGTCGAATGGGACCGCAAGTGGGGTCAGGGCAAGCTCGTCCAGGAGTTGTTCGAGGAACTCGTCGAGCACACGCTCATGCAGCCCACGTTCGTCATGGACTATCCGGTGGAAACCTCGCCGTTGACCCGCCAGCACCGCTCCGAGCCGCTCCTGGCGGAGAAGTGGGACCTGATCGGTTTCGGTGCCGAAATGGCCACGGCCTACTCGGAACTGGTCGATCCGATCGAGCAGCGCCGCCGCCTCACCGAGCAGTCCCTGCTGGCCGCGGGCGGCGACCCTGAAGCCATGCAACTCGACGAGGACTTTCTCCGCGCCCTGGAATACGGCATGCCCCCCACCGGAGGCATGGGCATGGGTATCGACCGCTTGATCATGGCCTTCACCGGCAAGAACATCCGCGAAACCATCCTGTTCCCTCTGGTGAAGCCCAACTGACATGTGCCCAGCCCGTTGATTGACCTGGCCCTCGCGGGAGGCCGGCGCGGGCCCACGGTTCAGCCGGGGCTGGGCACTTGAGCGGTGAGCACGTGGGCGACATCAAGGGCGCGCCCTGTCACTCGTCTCGAGAGTCACGCCACCGCCGCCCACCTCAAGGAGGCGGGCGGCCCTGACGTCAGGCGACTTGGCGAACCGATCCAAGGCACTACGCGCCGTCCGATCCTGGCTCACCCGGCCATCACCCTGCGCCCCTGGTGGCGACGCGCCTTGGGGCCACGCGGGCTCAGTGAGGCTCGCCCCGTCCGAGGCCGATCGCCGCCAGTCGCTGCGACACCCTGTCCAGGTCCTGCGCGTCCCATACCTGGGTGCCTGTCCACGCTTCGCACAGCGAGCGATACATTTCGCCCACCAGATCCACCACTTCCCCAGGCAGCGGTTTCGGAACGGGCCAGGTCGACCGAGGGAGGCCCTCCTGTACCCACTCCTCGACCTGTGCCTGCAGACCAGCGGCAGCGTAGTGGTCCCGCAGCACCTGCTTGTCCACATGCACGCCGTCCAGCAGCAGACGGGCCTCGTCGGGTGAACCCGCGTGGTCCACGAGGATCAGCCCTCCCTGGCCGTCCCGGCCGAACTCCAGCTTTCCGTCCGCGAGTACGAGCCCGACGCTACGCGCATGGCTGGTGAGGATCTCGTTGATGAGCCGCGTCCGCCCTTCGAGTTCCACCTGCTGCTTCTCGTCCAAACCGCCGATCGACGCCGCCTCGTCCCGGTCGACGAACCGGTCGATCTCTTCCAGTTTGGTGGTGTACTCAATGATCGGGCGGTCAAGCGCGCTGCCGGGTGCCGGTATTTGAGCAAGGCCGATGTCGGACAACGCCAAATGCCCCAGCCGAAGGCGACGAAGTACCGACGACCCTTCGGGAACCAAATTGCGGAAGACAACCTGCAGGGGAACAAGATGGTTGACATCCGTCGGCCCGAGCGCCTGCTTCTGCGGATCCACGACCTTCAGCAGGTCGAATTCCATTCGTCTTGGCGGGTGGAACTCGCGGAAGTGCGTGGGTATACCCTCGCGCGCCAGCAGGCGGAAGTTGAACGCCGCGATGCGGCAGCACGCCTCGCCCTTGCCCGGGATGGTGTTGGCCATCTTTCCGTAGTGAAACACCGAGTAGTCGTCGGTGAACTCAAAGTGCCCGACACCGCTTTGGCGGCCGGTCGGTTCCTTCAGGACGACGAGATCCTTCGTTGAGAACTTCTTCGGCAACCCTCGCTCCTCGCGCTCGCTGATTCCATTTCAAGCGACGACGGTCCGGCCGTCGTCGAGCACCGGGACCCAGTCGATGTCAGCTGCTACGTTGCGAGCGCCGCTGAACCAGAATTCGTGCACGATGCCGGCCGATCGGAGTGCCGAGAGCCATTGGACGGCGGCTTGCGGCCGTCGTGTGAAGGCGTAGCACATCGGCCCTTCAGAGCTCATGGCCATGGCGTCTATTTCGTCGCCGCGTCGCGCCTCCTCCAGCAGGAACTTCACCTCTGACGACTGCATGTCGATCTGCTTCTGCTTGAAGTAACTCTCGTACGTGATGAAGTTCACGGCGCGACAGAAGGACGTGTAGTCACTTTCCACGACCGACGTGGCCAAGTTCATGAGGACCGCGTGTGCGGTTCGCCGAGCCTCCTCCGCCGGGATCGGCAGCGTCCGGGCGAAGAACTCGCGTTCTTCCTCACCGTGCATCTCGTTGCCGTTCGGGATGACGATCAGTACCGGCCAGGTCGGGAACGGCGTCGAGACCAGAGCGGGCGGCCGCTTGCCACCACCGGCGAAGCGGCTGGGGACGAGGTAACGCTGGGGATCGTCGGCGAAGTCGTCGGGGTTGAGGTGGCCGCCGTCGACCAGAAAGCCGCCCCGCTCTATCAGGTTCGCGCTGGCGCCCGAGGTGCCGGCTCGACCGGCGGCCCTGGCAATCTCTGCCGCTCCGACCGAAACGCCGGCGAGCTGCGCATACGCACGGCCGACAGCCACGGCGGTCATGGTGCCGGAGCCGAATCCCCTGTGAGGGGGCAGCCCTTCGCGTATGACGGCCTTGGCCGGCGGTCCCTGCCATGCCTCGCGCAGACGCTCCAGCAGGCCCCTGACGGCTTCCACGTGGGCGGAGCCGTTCTCGTCGGCCTCCACCTCGATGGTGGAGTGGTGCGGAAGGACGACAGCTTCCAGAGCAGGCGAGCGCAGCGCCATGGATGCCATGCCGTTGCGGCGGCCGGTCTCTCCGTTGAGGTCGATCAGTGTGAAACTGACGCGGCACCCGGTGCGAATGCGCACTCCCCATTCCTGCGACACGGCGTCGGTCATGGTCTCTCCCTCGCGCTCGGCGATTGGCTGAAATCAGCTGATCGGTCGCAGCGGACACATGGTGGGTCGTACCTGTGGGGGCGCAGAACTTCGCGGGTCAGCTGCGGCGCGTTGCGGCCGAGGAGCGCGAGTACGGCCGTCATCTCCTCGATGAACAGTTCGAGGGTACGCAGCACGCCGGCCGCACCGCCGGCCGCCAACCCGTGAGCCGCGGCGCGACCGAGGAGCACCGCGTCCGCCCCCAGTGCAAGAGCCTTGACCACGTCGCTGCCGCGTCGCAGCCCGGAGTCCAGCAATACGGGGACGCGGCCGCTGATCGCCTCGACCACCTCGGGGAGCTGCTGCAGGCTGGCCGGGGCGCTGTGCAGTTGGCGGCCGCCGTGGTTGGAGACGACCACCCCGGCCGCACCGATCTGCACCGCCGCCCGGGCGTCCTCCGCCGTGAGTACCCCCTTCACCACGAACGGAAGCGGCGACCGGGACAGCAGGCTCGACAGGGTCTCCCAGGTCCAGTCCAGCCACCGGGAGTCTGCGCCCAGCACCGGAGCGGAGCCGGATCCTGGACCGCCATGCACAGCGAAGTTGGCGCCAGTCAGACGACGGTCGAAGGTGAAGCCACTTGCCCTGGACCGTTCGCGCCAACCGATCACGGGCTGGTCCACGGTCACGAACAGGGCCTCGAAACCGGCTTTCTCGGCCCGCTCGATCAGCCAGTGCATCACCTGGGGCTCAGTCGGGGGGAGTTGGAAGAAGCGAGCCGCATTCCCCGCTGAACGGACTTCTTCCATCGTAAAGGAGCACGAGGTCGGCGCGACCGCGGTCAGACCGGCCGCGTCGCAGGCGGCAGCGACCGCCAGGTACCCGTCCCGATGGAACAGAGCGTCCGGAGCAAAGGGAGCCACCAGCAACGGCGCCGCCATGCCCCTGCCGAACAGCTCGCAGCTCAGATTGACGCTCCGCATCCCGGTCAGGACACGTGGCCGGAAACGCCAGTTGTCGAAGGCCGCCGTGTTGTCATGCAGTGTGTCCTCAGCGCCCGAGCCGCCGACCAGGAAGTCCCAGACATCAAACGGCAGTTGGCGCCGAGCGGCGCCTTCCACCTGGTCGAGGGTGCGAAAGGCCGCGCGGGCCGCAGCGATCGACTCGTCGGTCAGCGGCTCAACCAAGGACGGCACGGTCCGGCCTCCTCCTGCGTCCGGCACGACGTACCCGGGAGACCGGGCGAAGTGCGCGCCCGGCGAAACCCGGTGGTTCTCCGCTCCTTCGCCGGCACCACTTGCGGGGTCAGTGCCGGGCCACCTTGCCGAGAAGTACGGCGACGTCCTCCACTGTGCTGACGGAGTGCAGCCGCTGCAGGGTGGGGGATTCGTACTCACCTTCGAAGTAGCTACCCGAGCCGTGCACCAGCACCTCCGCGCCCTCCGGCACCACGCCGCGGTCGATGGCCGTCAGCGCGCCCACGGTCACCATCACCATCGCCCACTCCCGCAAGTGCCTCGGGTCGAGCGGCAATCTGGTCATGCCGCCGGCCGCCAGCAGGTGCCGCGCCTCTTGGTACCGGGTCAGACAGTCGTGCAGCGAGACCACTAGGCCGTCGCCGCCGTGCCGGTCCACCAGATTCCGGATGTAGGGCATGGTGGCGGGCTGCCGGGTGTAGAAGGTGGCCTCCACCTCTTCGGTGGGCGAGTAGCAGACGGACGGGAAGTTCGGGTGCCCTGGCCCGGCCTGCCGGTACAGTCCGGTCTCCGGGTCCGCCACGTACTCGGGCACCTTGTAGTCATCCCCGGCCAGCCGGTGGCCGACCACCAGGTCGGGCGTCGCCAGATGCTGGACCAGCAGGTAACACGTCTCGCCCTGGGGCTGCACGCCTTCTCGCCGCAGGATCTGTGCGCCGAGATCGTGCCCGAGGAATCCGTAGCCGCTTGAAACCGCGTGCGCGTGCCAGCGTGCGCGGTCGCCGCGCGGCAGCACCTCCGCCTCGAAGTAGGCGCGTGCCACGTCCGCCAGCATGTAGTTTCTCGGGTCGAGCGTGTACCAGATGCGGAAGCCGGTCTCTCGCAGGATCTCGTTGGCGGCCTGAGTCACAGCTGCGGTGGTGATTGTTTTGACGTCCTCGCTCTTGGGTCCGCCGTACACGGCGAGGGGATTGGGTGCGGCGAGGCTGGGGTCGTTCAGCAGGGGCGAGTCCCACAGTTTCTGCAGCGATGACTGGGGAACTACCACGGCCACTCTCAGGGTGTTGGGCGAGGCAAGGCCGGCCTCGTAGGCACGCAGCACCGCGTCCCGCAGGGCGACCGCCTTGTTCGCCGACGACGGCGTCACCAGCAGGAGGCGCTCGCCGGTCGTGGCGATGTGCTGCAGTGCGCGAGCCACGATGGCGAGCGATCCGAACGTTTTGGTGGTACGCGTCCGAGGATTGCCTGTCAGGTCGAGGAGCAGGAGCCGACGGCCCCGGTACTCGCCGAGCGTGGAGCCCGACATCGTCGCCGGCGCGAAGAATTCGTCGAGAGCAGGGGTACGGACCGGCAGGTCCCAAGCGGGCTGGAAATGATCCCCGGGCGGGTGCGGCATCGCCGCCTGGAGGTCCTCCGGGTCGGGTAGTCGTCCGTAGTAGCGAGAGAGCACGTTCTCGGTTATGTCCAGTGGCACGCCGTGGCTCCTATTCGGTTCTTGGATGCTCGGTTCGATGGGTGAGGTGGATTTGGTGGCTTCCATACACGCGTCCCGGACAGACCGGCCGCGATGCCGCCTCGCCGTCCATCCACCTCCCCAGTAGCCAAAGGCACATCGAGGCTCCGGCTGTGCCTGCTCTCAGGTTCTCGGGACGCTGGAGAGCGTGTTGTAGTCGTCGATCAGCGCAAGGAGCCGGGCAGCCACATGCGGATCACCGTGCGGCCGGGGTTTCTCGTCCTCGTCGAAGCGTTCCAGGCGCACCACTGGCTCGATCGGTCCAAGGCCGCCGGAACCGAAGTAGTCACTGAACTTGGCCAGTTCGCGCGTCAGCCGGTACCGTCCGTCCCACACCACTTCCTTGGCCAGGACGTGTGGCAGGCCGCCGGGCCTGGCCTCCTTGTTCATGAGCTGCTGCTGGAAGTTGATGGACTTGGCCGTATCCGCCACGTACGCCTGCGCGAAGCCGGGGCGCAAGGGGTAGGTGCTCCCGTCGCGGACCGTCGACGCCAAGGAGGCACCGTCCAGCTTGAGATGGGCGATCGGCAGGTTTCCCATGAGCTCGGCGATCGTCGGCAAAATCTCGACCGTGCGGACGCGTTCGGTGTAACACCCAGGGGCCACGTCGTCGCCGAAGAAGAGCAGCGGCACTCGGAGGACGCCCTCGGTCACGCTGTTAAAGTGCCCAAAGCTTTCGGCGCTGTACTCCTCGCCGTGGTCGCCGAACAGGACCACGAGCGTGCGGCGGCCCGCGGTCGCCCTGAACAGCCGCTCGATGAAGGGTGTGAAGCGCGTTGCGAGGAAGTACTCGATGCCTTCCAGGTAGAGGCCGAAGATCTCCTCTGCCCGATCCGCCTGCCACAGCTCTTGAACCACCCGCTTGTAGCGCAGCAGGTACCGCAGATCCTCCTCGTCGCGGTAGGTCTCGATCAGCTGATCCTTGGGGAGCTGATCAGGTCCGCCGAAGTCGGCCTCCAGCTTGCTCAGCTTTGCTCGGTACGCGTCGCCACCGTAATGGAGGTTGTGGAATCCGTAGGGCACATGGACGCCGCCGAAGTGGACGAGGCTGACCGAGCGCGAGGTCTCGGCGAGGGAGGCGAGATAGGCCTTGTCGTCCTCTGCGACGAAGGTGTCGACCCCTCTGTCGAACCCAAGGGTGGGACCGAGGATCAACGGGAAGTCGCTCTTGAGGAGCGTCGCGTATCCGGCGCGCTGTGCGCGAGTGAACAGCGTGTCAGTGCCTAGCTTCCGGTTGAAGAACTCGAAGACGCCGTGCCTCAGCGGCCATTTTCCGCTGAGGATCGTGGCATGCGACGCGGAAGTGTAGGGCGCCGCTGACACGCAGTTGGCAAAGAACGCGCCACGGCCCACGAGGTCGTCAAGCACCGGCGTGGCGGGCGCGCTCAGCTCCGGGTAGACGTCGGGCCACAATCGCAAGGGGTTTGCGCTGATGCCGTCGGACCGGAGAGTGTCGATAGAAATCAGCACAATGTGGTCATACATGAACTGCCCTCCGCGGGGCGCGGTACGAGGGGAGTGCGAGGACGGTACTTTCTCAGTCGGACTCCGCGAACGGTCGTGTTTCCACGCGAATTCGCTGTGTTGCCGTCTTGATGTACGCGTCGAGCTGCTCCGGGGAATCGGCGCCGATGACGACGAAGACGCACATTTCGGAAGCGTTGTCCATCATCAGTTCGTCACCTACCTCACAACGGACCTCGTAATCGAGAATTCCGGGAGTCCCCAGAAGTTGCTCATCACTTGGAAGCGAGGTGATGACGCCCGCCTCCCGTGCGCGAATGTTGAGGCCCGCGAGACAGGGCGCGGTCGGACTGATCTCGGGGGCCTTTCCGTCCATCAGCGCGTCGGCCATGGCCGCCCAGATGTCCTGCCCGCCCAGCGCCTGCGAAAGGAGGGCCGGGATCCAGGCACCGCCGATCCGCGTAGCGATCTCCGAGAACACCACTTCGCCGGAGGGCGTGCGGAAGGCTTCCATGTGCGTCACGGAACGCTCCGCGCTGATGCCCAAGGCATCGTTCACGGCCCTGTTCATGGCCAGGAGGCCGTCATACAGTGCCACATGCTCGTCCCGCACCAGCACCCGGCTGCCGCGGATGACATCACCACTGACCGTGTCGAGGATCGGGGTCAGATACTCGGAGACGAGGAAGAACGTCGGCTGGTCGCCGTCCCAGAAGGCGTCGATGTGCATCTCGGTGCCTTGGACGAACTCCTCGACGATCAACTGCCGGGATTCCAGGCCGGGTACGGAAGCGAAGCGTTCGGTGAAGGCGGACAGCTCCGCGGCATCCGCCACCCGGGCCGTGTACTCGGTGCCCGATCCGGCGGCCGGCTTGACAACCGCCGGGAAGGCGACTCGCCGGGCGACAAGCCGTACCGCCGCGGCATCGGCAGGGTCCCGGATGGACCAGAAGTCCGCCGTGCGCACGTCGGCTTCCCGTACGAGCTGCTTCATCAGGCGTTTATCGCGTGCGGCGACCTGACCGACAGGGTCCACTGACAGCCCGAGCATGGCCGAGACCGTAGCAGCGCCCAGCTGGCTGAGCTCAGCGAAGCTGAGCACCTTTTCGATGGCGGGGTCGACCAGCCGCAAATCCGCCGCTATCACTGCTAGTTCCTCGAGCGCGTTGAAGTTGCTCACCACGCGGAAACTTGCCGCGCGCGCCAGCAGAGCAGGATCCGGCGGAACGTGCTCCACATCGAACAGAATGAAATGGACACGAGCCCGTGAAAGCAGATATTCGGCGAGCTTGGGCTGCCAAAGGCACATGACGTACGAAGGTTGGTTCGCGGCAGGGAAATTCGAGTCCAAGACCGTTCCGCGTTCCTGCCAGTCCAAAGCGTTATTCTCCTTACCGAGGTGTTGTGGCAAGATGCACGTTAACGCACCACCGTACGGCCGACAAGAGATGGGGATACGTCTCGGTGCAACGCCGGCGGAAGCTTCAATTCGCCAAAAATCTCTGCTTGTTGGCGAAACTGCCAAAAATCTCGGAAGCGCGTACGGAAAACCATTGCTTTCCGGACAGCCGGGAAGGCGGCTTCTTTTCGGGAAGCGGCCACTGCAGCGGGTGGCCGGATCAGGCCGGCACCGGCACCACATGCACCTCCGGGAACGCCTGTCGATTCACTCGTGCCTTGTCGGCGCTCGAGCGCGGACCGGGCCGCCGGTCCCGGTCCGCGCCGTGGCGGAGTTCACGGCACAGCCTGGACGCCCTACCACCGCGACCGCCAGGACGTCATGTCCACTCCGCGGGATCCGTGTAGCCGAGCCGCTCGGCGGTCTCCAGCGTCCGGGCATCCAGCGCTGCCTCGATCCGGGCCGCGCGATCCCGCCACCGTCCCGGGCGGGGTTCCCGAGTGGCGACAACCGGCCCGATGCCCCGGTGGACGGCTCGCTGGAACTCTCCCTCGAAGGGGATACCGAGCCAGTCGGCCAGTCGCTCGAACGACTCGGCGCGCCGGCTCGGTTCACCGATCAGGTCCTCGAAACGGATGCTGGTACGCGCCACCGCCGGGTCATCGAGGTCGTCGAGCACTGCCTGATGGGCGCTGCGCCACTGAAAGGCACAGACCCCAAGCAAGGGCGCGTCGGTGAACTCCTGCCATCCGGGCGACAGATCGAACTTCCACCACCACCGGTTGTCCGGGTGCCGTTCCGCGTAGCCGCCGATCCCCAGTGGCCGCGCCATCCGGTGGGCGTGAAAGCCGTGGTGCAGCCACCCGTCGTAGAGCCCGTTGACCGCGGCAGCCGGGTTGCGGGTGAGGTGAACGATCCGGAACCGGGCGTTGGGGAAGAGCGCGCGCAGGAAATCGAACCGGTAGGCGTTACTGGGGGTCTTGATCACCAAGGGGCGCTGCGCCAGGTCATCGTGGTCCGCCTGACGCCAGAACGTGGGCAGGACGAACGGCGGCTCCTCCAGCAGGGACCTCCCCGGCGCGCCCCGGGGCGCGGGATAGGCTACTTCGCTGCGAAGCAGTGGCCGTGGCAGGTCGTAGAACCAGGGGTTGATCATCAGCCCCTGGTCGCCGAGCTCCTGGAAGAGTTCCAGGTAGAAGTGGTGGAGCATCGGGAGGCCGCCGCCAGCCGGGCCACGGTGCCGGGCGCGGTGCGCGGACAGTACGGCGAGCACCGTGTCGACCAAGGGCTGCGGCTTCAGTGGCAGTTCAGGCCACTGCATCACCAGCCGGGCCGCCACGTCCAGCGCGAACTGTCCGTCCGCGTCCGCGTCGGTGTCACCGCGGGCGACCGTACCAATGTCGAGCGCGAGTTCCCACTCGAGCACCTCGCGCAGCTCCGGCCCCAGCGCGGCAAGGTCCGCCGCGTCCAGCCGGTCGGACATCGCGCCACTGTCCGGATAGGCGAGCCCCACCATGCGCAGGAACGGGCTGATCTCGCCCCGAAAATGCATCAGGGCATCCGATGCCCGCAGCATCTCGGCGACCATGCTGGACCCGCCGCGGGAGCTGCACGCAAGCACCACCACCTCCCGCACCCTGGCGGTGGGATCCGTGACGGCCGGGCTGCGCAGACTCCTCAGCTCGGCCTGACGCCCGGCCAGGGGCAGCGGCCGAACGGCGGGCGAGGCATGACGGGTCATACGGCGTCACCGGGCTTCTTGAGCGAGTAGACGCACCACCGCCACTGGTCGCGGATCGAGCCGTCGGCCTGTACCTCGAAGGGATGCACGTCACGCACCTCCTTGGGTGCGTGGTGGTACAGCCGCTGGATCTCCCGGCGCGCAGCCGGAGTGGTCTCGTGGGTGTCGATCCAGAGGTCGATCGACTCCCAGAGCCGGTATTCCTCCACCACCAGGTCGGTGAAGCCGGCCCCGAGCAGGAGTTGGCGGAACTCCGGCTCGCTGAACATCTGGTGCAGCAAGGGCTGCTTCTTCTTGAAGACGCGGTACATCCAGTACGCGTCCTCGTCGGCGTACGGGACGATCTGTCCGACTATGAACTGGCCTCCGGGACGCAGCACTCGGAAGATCTCCGACAAGGGTCGCTCCGGCTGCGGCAGAAGATGGAGGACTTCCCGGGTGACCACCAGATCGAAGCTAGCGTCCGGATACGGCATGTCGTAGACCGTGCCCTGGTCGACGCGGTCCAGCCGGGTAGAGGCCAGTTCCACCATCTCGGGTGTGAGGTCCAGGCCGATGCTCTCACCGACCTTGTCCTTGAAGGAGGCGCCGACGACCCCGCTGCCGCAACAAACATCCAGCAGTCTGGCGTCCGGCGGCACGTCGCACAGCCCGGCGTGCCGGGAGAGTAGTTCCTCGTCGGTCAGCCAGCTGCACGACTCGTGCCAGTTGCGTGAGCGAGTGCCGAACTGCCGCTGATAGACCGTGTAGTCGATGGACAGTTCGCGCCGCTGGTAGCGAGCGGTGCGGCCGGCCATCCGCGCGGCCAGGCGGGCCCTGGTGGCCTCCAACGCCCGTGCGACGACGCGTTGGGCGAGACTGTCGTCGGCACCCATCAGAGCGGAGAACTCCTGCTCGACGGTGTCCTGGACGAACCTGCCGACCTCCGGGCTCTGCAGCCGCTTCTTCGTCTGCCCGTCGAACCGGGGGCTGTCCATGCGCAGCGAGACGATGGCGGTGAGGCCCTCCAGGATGTCGACGGTGGTGATTCGCTCGTCGATACGGGCGTCCAGCATGCCCGTGTCGGCGGCGTATTGGTTGATGACTGCCGCGAGCGCTGTACGCAGGCCTTCGACGTGGGCCCCGCCCTGCTCGGTGCGGACGCCGTTGACGAAGGCACGGATCTCCTCCGTGTATCGCTCTGTCCACTGGAAGGCGAGATCGAAGGCGGCCTCGTCGGTGGCCGCGGCGACCACGACAGGCTCGTCGTGAACGGCGGCGCTGTCCCGGTTGTGGTGTGCGAGGAAGGCGCGTACGCCCCCGGTGAAGCGGTGTTCCTCGGTCCGCCCGGTGCGCTCGTCGGTGAGTCGTGTGGTGAGGCCGGGGTGCAGGAAGGCGACCTCTTCGAGGCGTGTGCTGATGGTCGCAGCGGAGAACTCGCCGGTCTCGAAGATCAGCGGGTCGGGCCGGAAGGTCACGGTGGTGCCCCGGCTCCGTTCGGTCCCCTCGTCGACCGGGCTGCCGGCCAGGTCCGCCTTTGGTTCTCCCCGGGAGAACTCCTGCCAGTGATGGACTCCGTCCCGCCACACATCCAGCCGCAGCCACTCGGACAGCGCGTTGACACAGGACAGACCGACTCCGTGCAGGCCAGCGGAGCGGGTGTAGGTGTCGCCGATGAACTTGCCGCCCGCGTGCAAGGTGGTGAGGACCACCTCCGCTGCGGGCCGGCCGGTCGCCGGGTGCGGATCGACCGGGATCCCCCGGCCGTCGTCCGCCACCGAGCAGGAGCCGTCCGCGCGAACGACGACCGACACCTCCTGGCAGTGGCCGACCTCCGCTTCGTCCACTGCGTTGTCGATGAGTTCCAGGACGAGGTGGTGCAGGCCGTCGGCGTCCGTGGAGCCTATGTACATCGACGGGGTGCGGCGTACTGCCTCCAGACCGGAGAAGACGACGATCGAGGAGGCGTCGTAGCTCTCGCTCCGTGTACCGGTCATGAGCAGGTCGTCAGTCATCGCTGTCTCCCTCCGTGGCCGCCGCGCGTGCAGCGGGAGACGGGGCGTCCAGAGCGGTCAGCAGGACTTGGAACTTTGTCAGGTGGGAACGCTTGAGGCTGCCGAGCGTGGTGAGCCAGCTGGCCACGTCGGCGTGGCCCGTCTCGTGTGCCCTAGCGGCGAGCCGCGGGTAGACCTCGTTGGCCACATGCAGCGCGTCGGCCACGGACGCGGCGAGGTTGAGCCGTGTGTCGCCGATGGTCTGCCGGGTGTGCCGGTCGGCGATGCCCTGGAGAGCATCGATGTGCCCGTGCGCAGCGCATGCGATGCTCTCGGCCAGATCGCTGAAGGCCTGGGCGATCTCCGCATGGCCTTCGATCTCGGCGACTTGCGAGAAGTAGCTGTAGCGCTGCACGGTCGTCCCCTCCGTCGCGAGGGCCGTGCGCAGCTCGACGGCGAGGTCGTCACTCGGCTGAGCCATTGAACTCCTTGACGTTCACAGGGAAAGAAGGGGCTACTGCCGTAGGGTGGTCACGGCTTGCGGCCCGCCGCGACGACGAACAGCATCTGGTCGACGAACGACCCGTTCTCCTCCCGCACGGCGTGCAGGGAGCGAAATTCCTCGGACGCGTTGCGGTAGACCCCACGGATGGCCTCCCGGCGGTCTTCCTCGATCGCTCCGTTGTCCGACCAGATGTCCACGTCCTCGAACGAGACGTACCGCCGCAGCTCGACCTCGGTGCATCCGGCGTCGTGCAGCAGCGTGCGCAGGTCCTCCGGCAGGAAGAAGTGCCGTCGGACCGGGTTGCGCAGCCGCAGCACCTCGAAGTACTCGTCGCGGTCGTCTGCTCCGTACGCGCAGAGGTTGACGACGACTACCCGGCCGCCCGGCCTGACCACCCGCACCATCTCCGCGACCGCCTGAGGCAGGTCCATGAACTGGATGCCCTGTCGGCACACCAAGATGTCGAACTCATCATCGTCGAAGGGAAGTCGTTCGGCGGGCGTGATGACCAGCCTGTCCAGATGAGGCTTGGCCTGCTCGGCCATCTCCGGGGTGATGTCCACACCGACCACCTCGGCCACCCGGCCGCCGAACAGCCTGGAGACCAGTCCGGTGCCGCAGGCGACGTCGAGTACCCGGTCCCTGCCCTGCGGCCTGGTGATGTCGAGGACCAGACGGCCCAGTTCCTCGTCCATGCACCAGGAACTCGACCGGTCGTAGGTTGTGGACCTGGCGGCGAAGTGCCCGGTCACATCGTCTTGACTGATGGCCACAGAAAGTCCGTTCCGGGCCCGGCAGCGCCGGCCCTTGTCTGTCCAGCTACCGGCCCAGCGGCTCCATGTCCTGGGCCGGTCTCACGGCCGGCAGCAACCGGCGGGCCAGGAACTTCGCGCGCAGCCGGCGCACATAGAGGTCCCTGCCGAGCCGGAGGCGGTAGTTCTCGTCTTCGCGCAGGGATCGGTACTCCACCCGGATACGCGCCACTGCCGACCGGACGGCCACGTCCAGCGGTGAGGGATCGGGGACTTGCGACGCCCGGGGGTCGACCGGGTAGTCGAGCAGCCGCTTCAGCGGTCCCGTGGCCTTGTCGACCAGTAGGCGTTCCCTGTCGGTGAGTCCCGCACGGTGGGAGCCGATCCGGCCCACGCTGATGGGGCGGCCCGCCCTGCTCCAGGACTCCGAAAGCGAGGCCGTGCGTCGGGCCGCCGAAGACGTGTGATGTTGGAGCATCGCGGGTTCGAACCGCTCCTCCAGGAAGTCGCAGAGTTCCTGGAGTTCCTTCTCCGGCCGCGTGACCAGGTCCTCGTAACGCAGCAGGTGCACTACGTCGGGCCCCCAGCGGGTGAGAGCCGAGTGCGCCTGCTCCTGCTGGAACCGCCACAACCTGGCCATGCGGTAGGGATGGCAGTACCCGAACACCGAGCGTTTCGCCGATGCCGTCACGTCGTACGGCTCCCGCACCAGCCAGATGAACCGGGCTCCCGGACGTTCCGCGAGCACCTCGTCCACATGGTCGACCATGAAGGTGCTCTTGCAGCCCCATCGTGCCTTGCCTTCCGCCAGCCGGTACTGGTCGTAGATCGCCGCCACCACGCCGAAGAGGGTCGGCGTGGCCGTGGCCACCACGCGATCGGCGTCGATCGCGTGGGGCCACGGATGGATGTGCCGGTCCAGGAGCGCGAGCGCGTCCCCGACGAGCATCCGCCGGTTGCGCTCCAGAGCGAGGTCGCCGTAGGCGGGAAGGACCGGCGAAAAGTACCGCACGAAATGGGGTGGGTGCGGCACCGAGATCCGGGAGTGCGCGTCCAGGATCAGCCGGAGCAGATTGGAGCCCGAGCGTTCGGTGCCGATGAGGAGGATGGGATCGGCCGGGCCATCCGTCACTGTGCGCTCGCGGGGACCTGGCTCTCCATGCGCTTCGCCCCGCACTCCATGAGGCTGCTGCCTGCCGCGGCCACCTCGGGACTGGCGCATTTGTCCAACGTGAACCGGTCGGACTTCGGCACCAAGGGACCGGCAGCGGAACTCCATTTGCTGCGCCACTCGGGACCGGCGTACGACGTGGAACGCTCCTGGCCGTCGCCCGGCTGGGGGTGGAAGTACTGGAAGTTTTCCGGGTAGTGCTTGAAGTCCATGACAGGACCGGGCTGGTAGGCGTCGTAGATCCGCTTGTAGGCGTCCCGGCAGGTCTTCTCGGGCAGCCCGCTGACGTTGAGGAACTCGTCCTCGTGCAGAGCCTGTTCGATCGAGAGCCAGTTCAGGTGATCGATCTCCGAGCGGATCGTGCCCGAGGCCACTGCCTGCTGATAGACGGTGGTACCGGGCATGGCGGACAGATACTTGACGCGGGTGACATGGTTGTACGTCTCGGCGAACTCCACCATGTGGCTGAGCGATTCCTCGCTCTCGTTGGGCAGGCCCACGATCAGCAGGGAACCGAACCTGATGCCCGCGTCGAAAGTGGTGTTCATCGCCCGCACGGTCAGGTTCTCGCTGCTGCCCTTCCGGGCCTCCCGCAGCACGTCCTTGCCCAACGACTCGACGCCGTAAAGGATGATGTCGCAGCCCGCGTCACGCATCGCGTTGGCCCTCGGCACATCCATGTCCGCGCACCGTGTCAGACAAGTCCAGCGGATGTCGTGGTCCTTGATGACATCGCAGATCTCGAGGGTTTGGCCGCGATGCGAGCTGAAGGTCAGGTCGACGAAGAAGCTGAAGTCGATGTTGTACTGGCTCTTCAGCCAGGCCATGTCGCGGTCCATCTTCTCCGGCGATTTGGCCCTGACCTGCGGCGTCGTGCGGTAGCAGAAGGAGCAGTCCATCTTGCAGCCGCGGCTGTAGGAGGAGATGATCTGCGGCTGCAGCCCCCTCGGACTCTTGGCCTGCGGCCACAGGTCCAGACGCATCCGCGGCAGAGAGTCCAGATCCATCATCTGCCCGCGGGCCGGCGTGCGCTTGCTGTTGCCCTCGGCGTCCCGGAAGCAGATCCCCTTGATCTTCGGGAGGTCGAGGTTCCAGCGGCCCGCCGCGTAACTCTCCATCAGTTCGAGGATCGTGATCTCGCCCTCGCTGATCACCGCTATGTCGCAGGCGGTGTTCTCCATGAAGACGCGCGGCACGGATGTGACCAGAGATCCCCCACAGATGATGGGAACCTCGGGCTCTGCTTCCTTGACCTTCGCCATTAAATCCTGGCAGAAGGGGAAGTTGTCCTCGAAGGTGCACACCCCCAGCACATCGGTCTGACCGACGATCTGGTCGTAGGCGGTCTGGAGCGGATCAAGTTCGTACCGCACATCGACGATCCGCACCGGATAGCCGGCGTTGTGCAGCACGGTGGAGATGTACGTGGCGCCCTCGTACGGCGAGGTGAGGAAGAACTCCCAGCCTCGCGGCATGGTGAACGGAGACGGACCGACGACGAGAGTGAAACGCGGCAGGGACGGGTCGGTCGGCACCGGGGTGGTGTCCTGCTCACGCATCTGGTTCATGTACCGGTGATCGACCGAGTCGTCGGCGTTCACATAGAGTTCCAGAGCCAAGGACTTACGCGCCATGAGCAATCCCTCTCGACTGAATTCGCATCAGACAACACGACCTTTCGGAGCCTGACACAGACTCGAACCCGGGTGAAGGCCGGTTACCTCAGGGCTGGCCTCACGCAGATTCAGCGACTTTGCTGCGCAGTTCATTGGCGAACTCGCGCCACGACTTCGCGAATTCCATAGCCAGTTGTGCAATCATATCCACCTGATGCGGCGGTACGCTGGCGATGAGCTCCTTCAACTTCTCCATATCGGATGCCTTCGTGTCAAGCATCCGAAGCAACATCCGGCCCCGGTCCGAGAAGCGGAGAGAAGGGTCCTTCTTCAGGTTGTGCAGGGCCATGCCCCAGTCTGAACAGGAAGCGGGACCGTGCGGCCGGGCCTCGACGGCGGCAGGAGCCACCTCGTCGCCGCCACCCTTCTTGCGGTCAAGCGTACGCCAGTTGCGGGCAGGGACCGGGTCCCGGCCGGCTCGCAACCGTTCACGCACGTCGCGGGCAGTACCCAGGGAAATGCCTGCCGCCTTGGCGAGCTCACGCAGCGGGATCTCGGGATTCTGGTCTAAGACCCGGGCCGCGCTCTGGCGGCCGACGGTGGAGTCGACCGGGCGGATTCTGCCGTCCCGGCCCACACGCGCGTTCAACTGAGGATGGTCACCACTTGTGCGCCTACGAATGGCCGCTATGGTCTTAGGCGACAGCCCCGTCGAGGCGGCTACCGACCGGTTCGACAATTGCGGGCAAGAAGTGACAATTCGCTCCGCCGCGGCGCTTCGGTCAGCCAGCGAAAGCGGCAAGCCGTGCCTGACATTGGACTGAACAGCCAGAATGAATGCCTCGATGTCACCACCTTCAAAGAAGTTCACCTGGACCTCCCGTTCCCCCTTCAGGACGGCAACTTTCAGCCGATGCATCCCGTCGATGACCCGCATGGTCTGACGATGCACGAGTATCGGGGGTAATTCGACACCCGAGGACAGGAGGAGTTCGACGTGTTCTTGACTCTCGCCCGACAGCCGGGGTGAGTCTGCAGCGATCAGGGCGTCCACCGGCACAGTGTGGACATCATCCTGACACGGAAGCTTCTCGCCATCTCCGCTCACTTAGCCCCCATACGCGTGATCTTCCCACTTACTGCGTAAGCGCTTGGGTCACGGGTCCGATGGCTAGCGCCTCCTGACGACGAGAGGCATACCAAGAGACCGTCACAGCACCAACGTACGTCAAAGAGCGTAGCCAGGCTACGTCTTTTGCAAACGGCCGAAAATGCGCCATCCTCCCTCTGCCTGCGCGCAACAGGCACCGTCAGACCGCGCCCCATCCCGGAAGAGGAATTTCCTTGAACAACGTACTGCTTATCTCTTTGGATACCCTGCGTGCGGATGTCGCCTACTCCGGCCGTTTTCCGGGAATCGAGTACCTGCGCAGCCGCGGTGTGACATTCGATCAAGCCATCTCATCGGCTCCCCTCACCCCGATCAGCCACGCCAGCGTCTTCACCGGCCTGCAGCCCAGCGGGCATGGCATCCGGCATCTACTCAGAGAGCAACTGGAACCCCACGTTCCCACACTGGCCCAGAGGTTGAAAGAGACCGGCTACGCGACAGGTGCTGTCGTCTCCTGCCCCGGCCTGAATCAGTGGTACGGCCTGGACCGCGGCTTCGACTTCTACGACGACGAGATCCCCCGGCTCCCCGACGGAAGCGACCCACTCACCGTCGGTGACGTCAAAATGCGGGGTCTGGCCCTGAAGCGGGCGCCTCTGGTGGTCGACCGCGCCGTCGAGTGGGTCTCCACACTCGAACCCGGGCAGCCGTTCTTCCTGTTCGCTCACTTCTTCGACGCCCACTGGCCCTATGAGCCGCCGGAGGACTTCGGGGTACCCGTCGACAACCCGTACGAGGGCGAAGTGGCCTACAGCGACCACTACCTCCAGCAACTATTCACATGCTTCAAGGAGTTGGGGCACAGTCTCGACGACACTGTGGTCGTGCTCTTCTCCGACCATGGCGAGGACCTGGCCGGCTGGTACCCGAACGACCACTCCGGGAAGCTCGGCCACCCGTACGAAGAGGGACACGGGTGCCTGCTGTTCGACACCACCCAGCACGTCCCACTGATCGTCAGCGGGCCGGAAGTTCCACGGGGCGTCGAGGTGACCAGCCAGGTCAGGCTCGTGGACATTGCCCCTACCGTGCTCGACTTGCTCAAACTGCCCGAGATGAAAGCCGACGGCGCCTCACTGAGCGAGTTCTTCGCCACCGGCACCGGCCACTCCCGGCCAGCCTACAGCGAAACGTACTACCCGGAGGAACGCCGGGCCTCGGGCGAGTATCCCGACCTTGTGCCGCTCAAGGCCGTGCGACTCAGCCGGGACGAGAACCGACAGAAGGTGATATGGACCGTCGGCAGCGAGACCGTCGAACTGTACGACCTCGTGGCCGATCCGCTTGAGCAGAACGGCACCCCTCTGGTGCAGCCGCCTCGTACCGAGTGAACTGCTCATTGGATGGGGTTATTACGGTCCGTCATTCCGCGTCGGTGGCCCCCCGGTCGTCGCGGTGGAGGATGCCGGTGAGGCAACCGAGCGCACCGGCGGCCTTCACATACTCACCGACCTCGACAACGGTCACCTCGAGCCCCGCCGCCTCCAGCCTGCGCCGGGTTCGGGGACAGCCGTCCGGCATGAGCACACTGCCCGGCCGAAGCGTCACCACGTTCAGACTCCGGCAGTGCACCACCTCGTCGTCGTCCTCGAACTCCAGCAGCTCGTAGTCCCGTGCTCGCAGCACCTCCCGAAGCTGCGCAGTCACCGCCGACGAGCGCAGGACGGCCCGTCGGTGGTCGACGAACACCAGGGACCCCAGCAGGTGCTGAACCCCAAGCCCCAACGGCACGGGTACCACCTCGGCTCCCTGCTCACCAAGCACCTCCGCCACGGCGCGCACGCCAGCCTCGTTGGTGCGGAACCGGAAGCCGACGACGAGGGTGCGGTCATCGGCCCACAGGGCGTCTGCACCCTCGAAGGTGGCGCTGCCCCGGACCGTGTGCAGGATCGGAATGCTGGCGTCGGCCAGTGCCGCGGCGGCGTACCGCTCCTCACCCGCCCGCTGCCTGGACGCGGTCCGCCCCAGCACCGCGCCCTGCGGGGTGACAAGGAACAGGTCACGCTGGAAGATCACATTCGGCGGGGCGTCGGACGGCGGCCGGACCACCCGCACAGCCACCCCGTGGCTCCGGTACACCTCAGCCACAGTCGTCGCCTGGTCCCGCAGTCGCCCCAGGTCGACGGGCGCCGCCATCAACTTCGCCCGGGCGTCGGTCACCGCAGCGATGCTGTCGGGCGGCCGGGCGATCAGCACCGCCCGCAGCGGCGCCACCTCGGAGCGGTAACCGCAGCGGGACCACACCCGGCCCGCGTCGACATCGGCCGCGTGGGTGTCCTCTCGCGGCGTCCACCCGGCGCCCCCGAGCGTACTGGGCAGCCCTGCTGCCGGATCCGTACGGAACTCCAGATCAGCCATGCCTATGCCTCCGCTTGCTCGTCCTGTCCGTCAGACCGAATAGCCCTGGGAGCGCAGCTGGGCGCGCATCTCCTCGGTGACGGTCACCCGGCCCGGCTCCTGCAGAGCGCCGCGATAGTCGTCCAGCATCGCCAGGACGTCCGCTCCGTCGGCTTCGGGGGCAGGTCGGGGCACCCCGTACCCGTCGAGCCGTTCCATCCGGACGGACTCCGGCTGTACGGCGCCCGGCAGGCTCCACCGCACCACCTTGAGGTCGTCGAGATAGCCGGCCTCTCCCACTCGGTCCGGCCCGTACCAACCGGCCACGGCAGGCGCGTCGCCGTCCAGCTCCTCCTTGCCAAGGACCACGGAGGCCAGGGACCGTCCGTCAAGCAGACCGCTGGCGGCGACCGGAAGGCCAGCCAGATCCAGCACGGTCGGGACCACATCGACGGTGCGGATCCGTCGACCATGTCGGCCTGGTGTGATGCCATCCCCTGCAATGATCAGCGGGACCTGGAGCACCTCTTGCGCAAGCGCACCCGGCCTGCCGTCCGGCTCGTCCCACCGCGCGCCGTGTCCGGCCACAACAACAAGCAGCAGCCGTCGCCCCGCCGCACCGACCCGCTCGGTCAGGTGCTCGACGAAAGGGGCGAAGCGTCGGGTCAGGAAACCCTCGATACTCTCCACCCCCGAAGTGCGTGCCGAGTCGACCGGCCCAAAGTGCGCCCAGGCCATCGTGGACTCGGCGGCCGTGACCGCGTCCACGAACGCGTCGTCCTGCCCGACCAGGTGAACGTCGACTTCCCGGGTGAAGCCTCGACCAGGGGTCAGCACGGCAGCCGAGTCGGTCAGCAGTACGGTCCTGCGGCCGTGCCGGCGTGCGTGGGTGAACAACGAGGGCACACGCAGCGCACCCCTTTCCTCGTCGTACAAGCCGTTGTGCAGGGGGTACTGGCCGGTGAAGAGCGCGCCGTGTGCGACGGCCGAGCCCGGAGCGGCGCTGATGACGTTCGTGAACTCAGCTCCGGCTAACGCTAGTTGAGACAGAACCGCAGTACCAGGCGAAGGTGCCTGCAGCGCATCGCCGCGCAGTCCGTCGATCGACACCAGCACGGTGTGGTCATAACGGTCGGACATGTGCATGGTGGCCTCCGCCTCCAATGAGGATTCACCTCAGGATGTTCAACCGGGGAAAGCCCACGGTTGTACATCCATTGCGAGAACCATGGGAAAGGACATCAGCTCGCCGCGGACCCGTCGGCTGCGCGATCCTCCGCCTGCGGCGGGTAAATGCTCGGGTCGTCGAGCGGAAGCTTGAGCCATGACAGCATCTGCCTCAGCTGATGGTAGGCGCGTAGCCGCTGCTCGTCCGTATCCTCCCGCTCGGCCTCCTCGACCGGAGCCCAGAGCCGCGGGACCATCACCGGCCCGATCTCCAACAGCCCGCCGCTGCCTCCGGTCGCCCACCTGGCCAGTACGTACCGGACGATCGCACCGACGGGAATGTCCAGATTGCGGGACATCCCCCGTACGGTTTCGAGGGGGTTGAGCAGTCCGTAGCCGATCACGTCCGACTTGAAGTTGGCGTGCGGGTCGTCTTTGTCCCAAGTGCCCTTCCAGGGCCGCAGGCACACGACGTCGTGGCCGTCCTCACTGGTCCAGATGTCGTCCAAAACCGGTTCGTCGTCCACCGGTGCTCCTCTCCGGTATCCCCTGGTCCACACGATCGTTGCGGCATCATCCGGGGCACGCAAGCACGGCCGCGGACCGGCGCGGAGGAGCAGCGTTCCGCTGGACACAGCGCACCCGGGCGGGTGATCCTCTGTCCTGCCCTGACCGAGGTCGACTCGGTCGAAAGCTCGCACCACACGCCTCTCTCCGCTCCTGTATTTGCGACTCGCGCTGCCGGCTGCCGTCAGCACCTCCGGACAGATGGGAAAGGGCACGTTGAGAAGAAGCATCACCACGTCACGCCGCCGCGACGCCACCGACTCCGGGAGAATGGCCCGCAGAGCCGTGCTCGCCAGCACGATCGGCAGTGCTATCGAGTGGTACGACTTCTACCTCTACTCCACGGCATCGACTCTGGTGCTGGGCCCGCTGTTCTTCCCTCAGCAGTCGCCCTCCGCGGCCACGTTGGCGTCATTCGCCACCTACGCCGCCGGGTTCGTGGCCCGGCCTCTGGGCGGTGTGGTCATCGGGCACTTCGGGGACCGGGTCGGCCGTAAGTCGATGCTCGTGCTGACGCTGCTGGTGATGGGAATGGCGACGTTTCTCGTCGGTGTCCTTCCCACCTATGAGCAGGCAGGCGTCTGGGCTCCGGCGCTTCTGGTCACCCTGCGCGTCATCCAGGGGATAGGGATCGGCGGCGAATGGGGGGGTGGGGTGCTGATGACCACCGAGCACGTCCGCCCGGACCGACGCGGCCGGTTCAGCAGTTTCCCGGCGGCCGGCTTTCCGCTCGGCCTCGCGGCCAGCACGGGGATGATCTCGCTCGTGGCGATGTTGCCCGAGCGGGAGTTGCTCTCCTGGGGTTGGCGGCTGCCGTTCCTGGCTTCGGCGGCTCTGGTGGGGGTGGGCACCGTGGTGCGCCTCGGGGTGGCCGAAAGCCCCGAGTTCGTCGAGGAGCGCAAGGGCGGCGGACTGGCCAGAGTGCCGATCGCCGGTGTGCTCAAGGAGCGTCCCTGGCAGATACTGAAGGGAGCACTGGCCGCGCTGGGTCTGGCCATGATCGTCAGTACGTACTCGGTCTATCTGCCCGCCTACGCCTCCGTCGGCCGGCCCGAGGCCCGGTCGGAGCTCCTCAACGGGCTGATGGGCGGAGCCGTTCTTGAGGCCCTCCTGCTCCCCGTGTTCGGCATCCTGTCCGACCGGTTCGGACGCAGACGGGTCATCCTGTTCGGATACGCCGTGTGCGCCCTGGTGATCCTGCCCGCGCCGCACTGGCTGACCTCGGGCAACAGCAGCCTGAGCACACTCACCTTCGTCTTGGCCATGGGCGTCGGCCATGCGGCCGTGTACGGCGGTTTCGCCGCGTTCCTCGCGGAGCAGTTCCGTACCAGGCACCGTTACTCGGGGCTGGCCCTCACCTATCAACTCGGTGCTACGGTCGCCAGCTTCGGGCCGCTGGTGGCCGGCGCACTCGCCGGCGGCGAGCACACGACGGCGCCCGGGAGGTATCTGCTGCTCGGAACGCTCCTGGCGGCAGGGATCGCCGTAGCCAACACCCGTTCAAACCTCGAAGGGACTTCCAGGAGTGCAACTCTCAACCACGCCCAGGGAGCTGCAGTCGACACTGATCGATCTGTACGCGAAGCGAGCCGAGGGACTGGCGGCCCATGATGTGTACCGGCAGCACATGAAGAACCTGTTCACCACGCCGAGCGTGCTCGACCAGCGGGAAGTGACCCGCTTCCAGGCATCGGTCATGGATGTGATCCCGGAAGACATCCGGATGCTGGAGATCTCCCCCGTGGCCGCACTCGGATCCAACAGCGCGCTCTCCGGGATCAGCCAGAAGACGGTACTGGGCACCATTCGCAACACCGAGGTGGTCGCCGATGCCGTGTCCGTACTCGCCCTGGAACTGGCGAGGCAACGCAACGCCGAGCCCAACGCCTGGGCCGGAACTACGTTGGGCACGTTCCACCGCGAACTGCGCACTCAGGTTTACAAAGAACCCCAGTACAAGCCCCACTATCACGCGCTGAGCCTGGTCCGGGCCGAACACGCCCCGAACTGCGATGACTTCAAGACCAGGAATCTCGCCGAGCAGATCGGCATCTACCTGGACGTCATCGACCGGGGCCGAAGCATCGGGTACGGGGCGGACCGAGTGACGGTCAACGTCTCCAACCTCCGTATCGTTGAACTCGCCATCAAAGCTGCGGGTTTCGATCGGGACGTCGTACGGCGTCAAGCACGCACGGTGGGCTTCAGCGTGTTCGATGCGGTGGGCGTGGCCCTGCCTAAGAAGATTCCACTCGCCGACCTCAATACGATCGTCGCGACACTGCCGAACACCCTTGCCCATCTGAATCGGCCGCTCGTCTACGCGGGACGAATATTCGGGGATGCGATCGCAGAACTGGCAAAGCGACGCAGCCTGGACTCCGTCGACGTTGTGCTCGATCTGGACCGGCACGCGGGGATGGGCTACTACCAGGACCTGTGCGTGAAGATATCGAGCCGCAACCTCAAGGGCGAGACCTATGAGTTGGTCGACATCGGTACCAACGACTGGCTGAGCCGGCTGACGCACCGCCGTGCGGACCGGCTCATGACGGGTGGTATGGGAACGGAGCTCTTCATGACGTTCTTCCGGGACCCCCATGCATGACGCTCATGGCCCCCGGAAAGGGCACATCAACCTCGTTCTGTTCGGGAGGTGACCACGTAGGTGCGGTGCCCTCGCTCGAGGGCGACCAACCGGCCGATGCCGACTCCGCAGGCGCCATGACACAACGGAAGTGCCGGCCTGGGCATCCGGGACACAACCAGGCTTACGGGCCCGTCAAACGCCCTCGTAGCGAGCCGAGTTGGCGTTTTATCGGCCAGACGTCTTCGCCGATGCTTGACAGTCTCATGGTCCGGTGGACAACGATGCCCACCATGCTCTCCGCACTCGGCTTCCCCAAGGTCGGACCTCATCGTCGCCTCGTCTTCACGATCGGGGTCGACGCGCTCGGCACTGGGGCGTGGCTCCCGCTGTCGGTAATCTACTTCCTGCGTGTCACACCGCTGGGACTCGTCCAGGTAGGTACCTCGATCTCCATCGCTTCTGCCGTCGGATTGCCCGCGACAGTCGTTGTCGGCCAGGCGGTGGACCGTTACGGCGCCAAGCGCGTCATGCAGGCGGGAAACATTCTGCAGCTGGCGGGGTTCGCGGCTCACCCCTTCGTGAGTGCCTTCCCCGGGGTCACATTGGCGATCGCACTCACCGCGCTGGGCCGCTCCGCGTTCTGGGGAACGTACGGCCCTATCCTCACAAGTGCCTGCCCTCCGGGTGAGCGCGAGCGGTGGTTCGCCCTGTTCGGGGCGACTCGCAATACGGGCTTCGCCGTCGGCGGCCTGTTCAGCGGCATCGTCGTCACCATCGACCGCCCCGCGGCATATCAGGCGGCTGTTCTGATTAATGCACTGACATTCCTGGTCGCATACGTTGTCATGCAACGCGTGAAGGTACCCGAGGTCGCATCGTCGAAGGCCGATGAACCTTCTAGGAATGGCAGCTGGCGAACCGTACTGCTCGACCGCGGATACCGATGGCTGATCGGTTCCGGATTCTGTTACTCGATGACCATCATGACCCTTAACCTGGTCATTCCAGTTTACGTCGTGGAAACCCTGGGCCTGCCGGGCTGGATTTCCGGTGCAGCCTTCGTCATCAACACCGTCATGGTCAGTTTGGGGCAGGGGATCGTCGTCAACTCGACGATCGGATGGATCCGGTCGCGGATTATCATCGTCGCTGCAGTGCTCTCGACCTTCTCGTTCGTCGCACTTTGGGGCGCGGGCCTGATGGCCCCCTGGGCGGCCGCGACAACGATCCTCGTGGCCACCGTCATCTATACACTGGGTGAGATGACGGCGGACCCGGTACTGGAGTCTCTCTCTGCGTCCGCGCCACCCGCCGAGCTGCGTGGACGCTATGTCGCGGCCTACCAGCTGGCCTGGGCCATCGCTTACGCCATAGCCCCGGGTCTGTATTCCTGGCTGCTCAGCGTCGGCAGCCTCGCGATATGGGGAGCGCTCGCTGCGATAGCGCTGGCCAGCGCGGCTTTCTGCCTGCCGATGCACCGTTCGCTGCCGCTCGCCGGGATGCGGGTGCCCGGTAGTGAAAATGTCTCCCAGGCCCCTTGATCTCGTCTTCGACCGCACTCGCCGGATCAGCCGGCTCCGGGCCCCATTATGGCCGGGATGCGGGGACCGACCGGCGGCGAGCGCGAAAGCGCCAGGGCCTGGTGCACCCCGTGGCACGCGCCGAAGGTGCTTCGGTCCGCCCTGACGTGGGCTGATGCCGGCGCGGGAGACTGGAGGGGCGTGGTGCCCAGAGCCGTCCACGGGAACCGTGCAGTCTTGTCCCCATCGGTGACACAGCCTGACCACCCACACACCAGGTGCCCCGCGGTCACACCGACCACCGGGCACCCAACACTGCCCGAACCACCCCTGAACCGGACCTGTTTACACGTCGGCTGCCGGAGTCGTGATATCAGACGTCAAGGATGACGCGTGCCGCCGGGCTGATGCGTTCCAGTGTCTCCTGGCGGATGTACGCCGCCTGGTCCAGCTGCTGGGTGTTGGCGCGGCGAGTGAAGTACGCGTGCATCACCCGCCGCGGGCGATCGGTGCGATTCAGTGTGCCGCTGTGCCACAAATGGGCGTTGAAGACCATGACAGAGCCGGCTTCGGCGAGGACCAGCTTCTCGTCAGGGCGCCGCTCGGCCGGGTCACGCATCACCTCGGCTGCCGTCCGGCCCCACCGGTGCGATCCGGGAACCACCCGCGTCGGACCGTTCTCCATCGTGAAGTCGTCGAGGAACCACTGGCTGTTGCACACCTGGTAGCGCCCCGGCAACACCGGCCCGGCCGGGTCCCGGGTACCCGGCAGCCAGTCGGCGTGCAGCCCCTGGTGCCCGCCACCGGGCAGTACCGCACGGCTGCTCACAGAGGAGAGTTTGAAATCGTTGCCGAGCACCTGCCTCACCGCCCGCAGCAACAAGGGATGCGTGTAGCAGATGTCGAAAATTTCCCCTTTGTTGACGAGATCCGAGACCCGGTCGCACCCCTCTTCCTGCCCCACTTCGGTCCCGGCCCGATCTCCCTCCTCGGCCAGTAGTTCATCGAGCCGCGCCCGGAAGGTTTCGAGCAACTTCCGTGACATAATTCCTGGTAAGAACACAAAACCGTCCTCGTCCAGTTGCCGGCTTAGCTCGGGGTCGAACTTCACATCGTCCACCCCAAGGTCTGCCAGAGCGCGCAGCATGTCCACGATATCGCCACCATCCCAACCATTGCATCGCTTGGTGGAGCATCTTGCAACGACCAGATCATGTCAGGTCGATCATTTCCCTGCAATCAATTCGAGAACCGGGCTGGTGCCGCACAGGCGGCGTTGTTGAGGTTTCGAAATGCGACGAGTGGCGTCCTCCGCGCCAGGAAACGTCCTGCTTCGCGAGCGCGACGCACCCGGCCCTCGCTGCTCTTCGCACAAGTTGGGCACGGCCGGACAACACGACACGGCAGGGTTGGCGCAGCAGCGCCTGGTCGGCTGCGGAAGATTGCGCGCATCCGAAGGCTGTAGCTAACGTGCATACACGCCGCGCTCTTCCACCTCATCGTCATAGTGGGCCGTCGGCATCGACGTGCCCGTCGGACCGGAACCGTTCCGGGCCGCCTCGCGCAGCGCCTGCTTGGCGTACGCCGAAGCCCAATGGACCGGCATCGACCCCGCAACCTCACGATCCGCTTGCACGACTGGAATACCCGACTCATCTACTGACAACTCGCCGACAAGCGGCAGCACGCCCGGATGCGGCGGTGCTCGTCGTCGACGACGGCACGACGGCATAGGCCGTGCTGGAGCGGGAAGCCCGGCAGCCGGTTCTCGGTGCGACGGCAGCGAGCCGGCCGCGGAGCCGGTTAGGCGAAACCACCCCCGAGCCGACGGCGCAAGTGAGGCCGGTCCGGCTCGACCTACGCGAAGGAGTAGGCAAGCATGCTGATCTTGTCGTTCAAGGAGGGGCACGACAGCGCGGTCACCGCCATCGAGGACGGCCGACTGCTCTTTTCGCTGGAGGCGGAGAAGGACTCGTTCCCGCGCTACGACACGCTGACGGCGGAGGTGCTACAGGCTGCCGCAGAACGCCTCGATCGGCTACCGGACGTGATCGCGATCGGAGGCTGGGTCAAGGGCACGCATTCGGTCGAACCGCCCTCTCAGACCGGTTACTTCGGGGTCGGGGCAGGCTCGATCACTGATCGGACGGGCCGGTTCTTCGGGCGTGACGTCCGAGTCTTCTCCTCCACGCACGAGCGTTCGCACATCATGTCCGCCCTCGGCCTGTCGCCGTTCCCGACAGGTCAGGCTTGCTACTGCCTGATATGGGAGGGAAACATTGGTTCCTTCTACCACATCGACGAGAGCGGTGGAGTCACACACCTCAAGCACGTCATGGCCGACCCCGGTAACAAGTATGCCTACCTGTTCGCCCTGGCCGACCGAAACTTCCCCGTGAACAAGGGGTTGCTGCGGCTTCAGGACGCTGGTAGGCAGATGGCACTGACCGGTTTCGCCCGCCACACCGCCACCACGCCGGAGGAACAAGAACTGATTGACTTCCTGCTGGCGCAGGAGCAGATCATCCTCAGTCTCGGCAAGGACGAGATGTCCTGGACTCGGTTTCGGAATATCGGCGTAGAGTCCCAGGAGTACAAGGACCTGGCGGCGAAGTTCTCAGATGCCATCTTCGATCGGTTCTATGCCTACGCTGAAGAACATCTCACCGACGGACTGCCGCTGCTCATCTCCGGGGGCTGCGGGCTCAACTGCGAGTGGAACCGCCGCTGGCGCGAATGCGGGCTGTTTCCGCAGGTGTTCGTCCCACCATGCCCGAACGACAGCGGATCCAGCCTCGGCACAGCGATCGACGCCCAGCTGCACTACACGGGCTCCGCAGCGGTGGACTGGGACGTCTACGCCGGCGACGACTTCGTCCAGGACGTCGAGTTCGACCCGTCGCGCTATGAGACCAGGCGGCTGGACTACGCGGAGGTCGCACGGTTTCTGGCCGACGGCAACATCATCGGCTGGGCACGCGGCCGTTGGGAAATGGGACCACGGGCCCTGGGCAACCGGTCGGTGATCGCCGCGCCGTTCACCGAGGAGACCACCACTCGGTTGAACAAGATCAAGCAGCGGGAGAGTTACCGGCCCATCGCACCGATCTGCCTGGAAGAGGACGCCTCCAAGTGGTTCGAGGGTGCGATCCCGGATCCGTACATGCTCTACTTCAGCAGCGTACGGTCGGACGCCCTCAAGGCCGTCACGCACGTCGACGGGACCGCACGCACACAGACCGTGACGAAGCATCAGAACGCTGGCATGGCTACGCTGCTCACGGCCTTCCGCGACGTTACCGGCTTCAGCGTCCTGTGCAATACCTCCCTCAACTACTCCGGCCGCGGCTTCATCAACCGCACCAGCGACCTGGTCAAATACGGCGAACAACACGGACTCGACGGTTACGTGGTCGAGGACACCTTCGTGATCCCGCGGACCCCGCAACTCTGAGTAGGATCAGGGACTGGCGCGACAGCTCATGCTCCGTCTCCAGTCCCCGCAGTGCATTGCGCGTCAACCCGCACTATCTCGGTTACGCAGCCTACCGGCCCTCCCCTGATCTCGACTCAGAACAGGCCCTCGGAGCGGTACCGGATGTCCTCGCGATACTCCTGCGCCTGTTTCTGCACGGGGAGCGGCAGCTCACCGACCGCCAGGTCGGCGAGCGTCACGCGTTCCAGAACCTGGCGCAGGCTCACGCGCACTGCCCGCCACACGTCCGGCAGTGCGGCCGCCGCACCCGGGTAGCTGAGGTCGCTGAGTTTGAGATCACGGAAGCTCGCAAGCGAACCGTCGATGGCACGGACGACGTCGGCGATGGAGATCTCCTCCGGCGGCCTGGCAAGCCGGTACCCTCCCTCGGGGCCGCGACTGCTGTGCACCAGACGATGCTGGCGCAGCTCGCGCAGGATCGACAGCAGGAAACGCACCGGTATGTCCTGGGAGGCGGAGAGTTGCTCAGCCTTCCGCGGTGACTGCGGACTGCACGCGAGTTCGGCCATCGCCCGTATCGCATAGTCAGTCCGAGCCGTGATCCGCATAAGCATCAGCCTCCGTGAGTCGGTCGGGGCCGCGACAGGTGTCTTTCGGTCAACCTGCCATCCTTCTCGTCAATTGACGAGCCGTTGCGATCACCGCGTTCTGCCCCCGTTCATATAACCAATCGAATTGGTGGAGAATCCCTGTGGAGGTGCAGATGCGCGGCACACGCGGTCACGTCCCTCACCGACTGGTTGTGGTGGGCGCCGGAGCCTCCGGCACCATGGTCGTCGTACACGTCGCCGATGAGGCGGTCCGGCGACGTGAGCCGGTGGAGCTCACGGTGGTCGATCCAAGCCCGCGGACCGGAGTCGGCGTGGCCTTCGCCACGGACGATCTGCGGCATCTTCTCAACGTGCCTGCGGGTGGCATGAGTTGTCTACCGGACCGACCGGACCACTTCGTCGACTGGCTCGTCCGGCACCGCGCCCCCTCCGCGACCGCCCGCTCCTTCGTCCCTCGAGGTCACTACGGCGATTATCTCGCCGCCACGTCGGCCGCCTTCGTCGAACGGGCGGCCGGCCTGGTGACCTACCGGCGGTTGCACACGCGCGCGACGGCATGCGCCTGGCGCGGCGACCGCGCCGAGGTGACCCTCGCCGACACCTCCCGTGTCGCCGCCGACAGTGTGGTGCTCGCGACCGGCCCGCTGGCCGGCCAGGCTCGGTGGGCATCGCCGGAACTCCGTGCATCCAAGCGGTTCCTGGGCGATCCCTGGGATCCCGAAGCGCTGGCGGGGCCGGTCGCGGACGAGACGGACGTACTGCTGGTCGGCAGCGGCCTTACCGCCGTGGACATCGCTCTGACCCTCGCCCGCCCCGGCCGTACCATCCATGTCCTGTCTCGTCACGGCCTGCTGCCCCACGCCCATGCCGTCGCGCCGCTGCCGCCCGTGGAACCGGTGGAGACCCTGGACGGGCTGCCGTTGCCCCGGCTGCGAGCGGCGGTTGAGCGGCACATCCGACAGGTGACTCGCGCACAGGGCGACTGGCGTCCGGCCGTCGACGGTCTGCGGCCGCTGACCTCCCGCCTGTGGAGCGCGCTGGCGGAGGAGCAGAGAGCGGAGTTCCTGCGCACCGACCGGCACCGATGGAACGTGCTCCGACACCGGATGGCACCGGAGACGGCGGAGGCGGTCACCCGGCTCAGAACTGCCCGGCGACTGCGTCTGCACGTGGGTGAGGTCACCGGAACCCGGATTGGTCCGGACGCTCTGACCGTCACGCTGACGGGCTCGGCACCCGTGCGAGTCGGCTGGGTGGTGGACTGTTCGGGGCCGGGTCTCCGCCCGATCGATTCCCCCGATCCCTTGCTGACCTGTCTGCTGTCCTCGGGGCTGGCCGTTCCGGGACCGCTGGGGATCGGGCTGGCCAGCACTGCCGAGGGACGGCTGCGGTCCCACGACGGACACCGCTCGTTGTGGACACTTGGCGCCCATCGGCGTGGCGAACTGTGGGAGACCACCGCTGTTCCTGAGATCCGGCAGCAGGCCGCAGGTCTCGCACGATCGATTCTCGATGCGGTCCCGGCGGCCCACGCTACCGGGGCCTGCGCGCGGGCGGCCGGGCGGACCGAGAACAGCCCATCCGGCCGCGACCAGGCGACGGCCGTTGTCACATCCCCGTCTTCGGCCCGAGCCTGTCGCCCCTCGGGTTTTACGGTGTGGCTCACCGGGCTGCCCAGCGCGGGAAAGAGCAGCGTCGCCCGGGAGCTGGCCTCCCGGCTACGGTCGGAGGGGCGCCGGGTGGAGGTTCTCGACGGGGACGAGATCCGCCCCAATCTCTCGTCAGGGCTCGGTTTCTCCCGCGAGGATCGCGACACCAACGTGCGGCGGATCGGAATGGTTGCCGAGGTACTCGCCCGTAACGGTGTCATCGTGCTGGTACCGGTCATCGCGCCCTACCGAGCCAGTCGGGAGAGCGTTCGACTGCGCCATGACCTCGCGCGCATTCCCTATCTGGAGATTCATGTCGCGGCGCCTGTGGAGGTGTGCTCGGTGCGGGATGTGAAGGGGCTTTACGCCAAGCAGGCCGCCGGTGCGATCCGGGGCCTGACGGGTGTGGACGACCCGTACGAGGCACCCGAGCGACCACATCTGCGTCTGCACACGCATCGCGAGTCGGTCTCGGTGTCGGCGGACGCCGTCCACGTGATGCTCACCGAACGAGGGCTGATATGACCGCACTTGTGCCGAACGCTGCACCGCTGCCGACCGGCGGCGCACACCTCCTTTCGCACCTGGATGTGCTGGAGTCCGAGGCGGTGCACATCTTCCGTGAGGTGGCGGGTGAGTTCGAGAACCCTGTGATCCTGTTCTCCGGGGGCAAGGACTCCATCGTGATGCTGCACCTCGCGCTGAAGGCGTTCGCCCCGGCGGCGGTGCCGTTCTCGCTGCTGCACGTGGACACCGGGCACAACTTCCCGGAGGTGCTGGAGTACCGCGACCGCACGGTCCGGCAGCACGGGCTGCGCCTGCACGTCGCCTCCGTGCAGGACTACATCGACCGCGGTGTGCTCAAGGAGCGCCCCGACGGCACCCGCAACCCGCTGCAGACGCTGCCGCTGACGGAGAGGATCCAGAGCGAGCGGTTCGACGCCGTCTTCGGCGGCGGACGCCGGGACGAGGAGAAGGCCCGCGCCAAGGAGCGGGTGTTCTCCCTGCGCGACGAGTTCTCCCAGTGGGACCCGCGCCGGCAGCGGCCCGAGCTGTGGAACCTGTACAACGGCCGCCACGCGCCCGGCGAGCACGTCCGCGTCTTCCCGCTCAGCAACTGGACCGAGCTGGACGTCTGGCAGTACATCGCCCGCGAGGGCATCGAACTGCCCCGGATCTACTTCGCGCACGAGCGCGAGGTGTTCCGGCGGGCCGGCATGTGGCTCACGGCCGGCGAGTGGGGCGGCCCGAAGGACGGCGAGACGGTCGAGAAGCGGCTGGTGCGCTACCGGACCGTCGGTGACATGTCCTGCACGGGCGCCGTCGACTCCGACGCCACCACGCTGGACGCCGTCATCACCGAGATCGCCGCGTCCCGGCTCACCGAGCGCGGTGCCACCCGCGCCGACGACAAGATGTCCGAGGCCGCGATGGAAGACCGCAAGCGCGAGGGGTACTTCTAACCATGAGCACCACGACGACCGAGGTGCTCTCGGCCACCACCCTGCTGCGGTTCGCCACCGCCGGCTCCGTCGACGACGGCAAGTCCACCCTCGTCGGCCGCCTGCTGCACCCCGGCGCCGGTTCATCCTGGCCGACACGACCTGCCATGTGCAGTAGACCCGCAACATGGTCACCGGTGTCTCCGCGGCTGAGCTGACCGTGATCCTCGTCGACGCCCGCAACGGTGTGGTCGAGCAGACCCGCCGACACGCGGCCATCGCCGTCTCCCGGAGCACAGAGCCGACCGCTCCAAACGGCCCCCTTGCCGCTGTCCCGCGCCTACCCCGGCGGGCGGCGACCACCGTGCCGCGGGCTCGGTGCAGGCACCTGGCCTCCGTCCTGCGGGTGGCCTGGGAAGTGCGGAGGACCTGGGCGAAGGTCGTGTCGTCGTAGGCCGGGGGCTCCCTGTCCTGGCGCGTCGGACCGCCCGAGCGGCAGGGCCTACAGTCTCCTCGCGTCCAGAGAGTGGCTCGAGCACCACCTCGAGCGCAGCGGCCACTGCCTGGTCCAGGGCATGACCGGTGAACGGCAGCCTGTAACCGCCGAGCACCCGCGTGTCTGGCGAGAGTTCAGCCAGAGCGCCGGCCGCACGGCACAAGGATAAGGCAACCCTGGGACCATCGTCACCGAAGTCAAGAGAAGCATCCGGTAGCAGGCCGTCGCCGGACTTGGCCCGGGCCCGGGCACGACCGCGGAGTACGGCCCGCGCGGCGACCTGTGCGTCGAGCGGGCCCGGCTTTCCCAGCAGACGGCGAGCCGTCTGGCTGAGCGGCTCTCCACAACCGTAGAACGCACACGGTGCGTAGCATGTGGATTGTGAATCTTCCGGCTCGCGTGCGGCAGGCTCTCAACGAATCTGTCCATCCAGCAGAGTTCGAACGGTGCGCTTGTGCCCTGTTGCAGTCCCGGTATCCGGGGTTGTCGGCGGTCGAGGGCGGTCATGACTTCGGCCGTGACGCAGACATCTACTTTCCTTCCGACAGCAATGACCCTCAGGCGCGGGGGCGCCTTATGGTCACTACTGGTGATCCGATCGCCAACGTGCGCAACGGCCTGAATCGGATGCAGGAGGAGGGCTTGCAGGTCGACCTGGTTGTCGTAGCCAGCTCGCGCCCCGTCGACGCTCGCACCCGGAGGGCTCTGGACAAACTGTGCTCGGACCGAGGGCTTCCTCCAGCCCACGTGTACGCCCAGGAGTGGTTCGTTCACCAGTTGGTGCGTGATGCGGCATGGCGGCGGGATCTGTTGGGTATCGAGGGCCGACTCGGCTCCTTGCTCGACGAGCCTTTGGAGGCACCTCTGGTGGCGAGCCCACCGCCTCTGGTGGCGAGCCCACCGCCGCTGGTGGGCAGAGCGAACGAGGTTGAGGCCCTGTCGACTGCGGTGGATGCCTGCCAGGACGTGGTGCTCGTTGGAGTTCCGGGGGTGGGCAAAGCTCGGCTCACCGGTCAGCTCGGCGATCAGGTGGTCTACGTAGAACCCGCTTCGCTGGCTCACCTTCATGACGACCTGCTTCTGGTGCTGCCGAGAGCAGTAGTCGTGGACGATGCTCATGCTCATCCTGATGCGGTGCGTGTCCTGCGACACACCCGCCGACAGACCGGTCTTCTGTTCTCCGCAGTGGTAACGACCTGGCCGGATCGGCTCGATGAGGTGGTTGGCTGGCTGCCCGGGGCGCTGGTCATCAACGTGGGCCCTCTCGAACGGACGGAGATGAACACGTTGGTCACCACCGCGGGTGTCACCGGTCATCGGTCCCGGGCTGCAGTACTCGACCAAGCGGACGGGCGGCCGGGGTGGGCGGTGACGCTGTGCGAGTTGCTGGCCAGTGGGCAGGGCGGGGGCGTCTTTAGCGGCAGAGCGCACGTAGCGCACGTCGAGCGGTACCTGAGTGAGGCAACAACATCACACACGGTGCTGGATGCGCTGGCCTGTGTGTCCGCCCTGGGTGGCGTACCGCCGGAAATGCTGTACGCCCTCGCGCCCCTGGTCGGTGTGGCTCCCGCTGAGTTGTCTGGCATGGTGGAGGGTCTTGCACACAATGGGCTGGTGGAGTCGGTGGAAGACGTTTGGCGTCTGCAGCCGGCGCTGTGCGCGCCGCTGGTAGCGCGCTGGTTCTTCACCAGTCCGGTGCGGCGGCCGTGGGCCACGCTGGTCGATGCCTTCCCCGACCATTCGCTTAACCTTGCGTCCGCGGTGATGTCCGCAGCCGAGGTATTCCCGTCCTCGCGGGCGCGGGCACAAGCAGAGAAGTGGATCCACTCGCTCTCGGCGCCCACGTCTTGGGACATCGGCACCTTCGCCGTCGTGGCGGAGTATGCCCGCTTGGACATCCGGGCGGCCCAGTTCGCGGTGAACGGGGCTCTGGCCGTGCTGGCCACTCCTCGCGAACCCGAAGAGCTGTATGGGATGCTCATTGACCCTCTCGGTGATGCAGCTACCCGCCAACTCATCCAGAGCGCACCTCAGTTCTTGCTGCCGGAAGCGATCGGAGGACTGCTGGCCCTGGCGGTGGGAGACAGGCGGCGTCGGAACTCCACTCCGGATCACCCGCTGCGCGTGCTCAGCGATCTGGCCGGCGTGATCGACCCCGACTTCGGTACGTCACCAGAGATCCGCGCCCGTCTGCTGCGGGCGGTGCTCGACTGGATGCGCCGCCATCGCGCCTCGGGCGAGCAATGGAGCGTGGCCACCGAGGCCCTGGCGGGCATTTTCAGCGTCGAGGTATCAGGGAACCGGCCGGATCCAGGGGCACCTAACTGATCGTTTCAAAATGAGGTTCTGAGTCGTCTCAAGCAGATGATGCTGCATGCGAGTTGGAGTAGTCCGAGGTGGAGGTCGGCGCGTATC